>CALSAF010000032.1:0-34904 GCA_943372805.1 Rhizobium sp. Q54 | reverse complement strand
CACGATGCCTCCGACGAAATGGCCGAGCGGCTGGAGCTTCTGACAGCGCGGATCGAGCAGCTCTCGGCTGAACAGGGGGCTGTGCGCATCGAAGAGCGCCTCGACCAGCTCTCCTACATGCTGGAAAAGGTTCAGAGGCCCGCCCCGGCCCCGGAACTCACCGGCTACCTCGCGGACATCTCGCGCAAGATCGACGCGCTGGACGGCGGCGCGGGCCATGATCGCCTTGCCGACCGGCTGGAAATCCTGGCCCAACGGATCGAGGAACTCGATGCGCCCGCCCCGGTCGCGATGATCGATGACAGCGCGCTGCGCAATCTGGAAGACCGGCTGAATGCCGTCGTCGACCGGTTGGAAGAGACGAGCTCGACAGGCCCCGTCAGCGAGAGTGCCAGCCTGAAGGGTCTCGAAGACCAAATTGCCCATCTCTCCGCCCTGATCAGCCAGCCGTCGCAGCAGGACCCGGAAGTCGCGGGCAGGATCTCCGCGCTGGAAGACTATGTAGCCACCAGCGACGAATACATCATCGAGGCTGCACGCCAGGCGGCCGAGACCGTGATGGCCAATTTCGCCCATCGTTTCCCGGCCGGAAGTCAGGCGGCCTCGGCAGACATCTCCGCGCTCTCGGCATTGTCCGATCACCTGAGACAACTCGAAGACTATACCCGCCACTCCGAAGAGCGAACCCATCGCACCTTTGAGGCCCTGCATGAAACGCTGGTGCAGATCGCCGGGCGGCTGGACGAACTGCATCATCCGGAACCAGCACCGCTTTTCGCCCAGGCTCCACTCGCGGCCACGCCGTCGCAACGCGTGAGCGACATCCATGCGGCGGCGCCCCAGCCTGCGCGCATGGCCGCAGAACCGGCCCAACAGGCCTCCCATCCGATAGACGACGAACTACTGGCCGCCGCAGACGATTTCGCCCAGACCATGACGGCACTGCCGGTGATTGATGCCGCGCGCACCAAGAAGCCTTCCAAACCAAGCCTGCTCGCAGGCCTCGGCAAAAAGCTGATGCCGGGCAAGAAGGCGGCGAAGCCAGACGTCGAGGCGCGGCAGTCCATCGAACAGACGCCAGCGCTTGATCCGGTCGAAACCCTGCCGCCGGATGACGCCAACGAGTTGCTGGAGCCAGGCTCCGGCGCGCCCGATGTGCGCAAGATCCTCGAACGCGTGCGCGCCAGCCAGCAAGCGGCGAAAACGTCCGACGACAATGGTGACCGGACCGACTACATTGCTGCGGCGCGTCGCGCTGCGCAGGCCGCTGCCATGGAGATGGACCGCGCCCAGAAGTCCGCACCGGCAGGCAGCAAGCTGATGGCCGACGTGAAGGCCAAGTCCAAGGCGGGCGAGGCGTCGCTGTTTGCACGCTACCGCCGGCCGATCCTGATGGCGGTCGGCGCCATCCTGCTCGCGGCCATGGCGATGCCACTGGTCAACACCCTCATACGCAGCGATGCACCGGCTGTCGTCGAAGACGTCGCCCCGAGGCAGAGCAGCGAAGCCGCACCGCTCGCCACGTCCCCGGAGGCTCCGGCTCTGGCAGAGGCATCCGTCGTGCCCGCCGCCCCGCCCGTTCCGGTCGACGCGATCGATGACGAGCCGCCGGCCGAAATGCCAGACGAGCCCGCCACGCTGCCTGCGGATATGACCGCAACCTCCATTCAGGCCGGCAACGCCGCGCCGGTCAGCGCGCTCATGGCCCCGGCAAGCACTGATCCGGCCCAGACGCTCGAAACACCCGCGGCCACGAGCCAGGCTGGCACGGATGCGCCAGCTGCGGCGCAGACGACGGAGCCCGCGAAAGTGATGGTGGCCGAAGAGATTGCGCCGGCAGCCCCTATCGCCGAGATCACCGTTCCGGCCGACATCACCCCGCCCTCGCTCTCGATCGCAGCGAAGAACGGCGATCCGCTCGCTCTCTTCGAAATCGGCGCCCGCTATACCGAGGGCCGCGGGGTCGCGAATGATTTCGCCGAGGCTGCGAAGTGGTATCGTCTCTCGGCCGACAAGGGCTTCGCCCTTGCTCAGTACCGCCTGGGTAACTTTCTCGAGAAAGGCACCGGCGTGGCGCCCAATATCGGCGAGGCCAAGCGCTACTATGAGATGGCGGCCAATGCCGGCAATGCAAGCGCGATGCACAATCTTGCCGTCATCTATGCCTCCGGCAAGGATGGGGTGCAGGACTATGCCAAGGCCGTCGAATGGTTCACCCAGGCCGCCGAATACGGCGTCTCCGACAGCCAGTTCAACCTCGCGATCCTCAATGCCCGCGGCAACGGCACCGCACAGGATCTGGTCGCCTCCTACAAATGGTTCGCAATCGCGGCCAAGGGTGGAGACACCGATGCTGCCCAGAAGCGGGACGAGGTGGCCAATGCGCTGAAGCCGGACCAGCTGGAGCGGGCACGCGCAGAGGTGGATCTGTGGAAGGCAAAGGAGCTGAACCCTGACGCCAATTCGGCCAATACACCCGACGAATGGGCCGGCAAGGGTCTGAAAACGGCCAGCGTCGACATGAAGAAGGCGATCCGCAACATTCAGGCGATCCTCAACAAGTCCGGCTTTGACGCCGGCACGCCTGATGGCGTTATGGGCGCCAAAACGGTCTCGGCGATCAAGGAATTCCAGACATCGATCGGCGAACAGCCGACCGGCCAGGTGACGGACAAGCTGGTGACAGAGCTGCTCGCACGCAACAAGTGAGACGACTGTCACAAAAGGAAGCAAGAGAGGCCTTAAAGGAGGCTGTCGAATTGACTCGGCTGCCTGCGGGGCGCAAGAAAGAATTCGAACGGGAACAAGTCTGATCAAGGACTTGCGCCCGCCCAGCATGAGAGAAAGCAAGGGCTCACAGGCCCGAACGTGACCGCGCCAGAGAGCGCGGATACCTGCATTTGAGGTCCTGAGGTGACGATCTATCTGCCGATCGCCGAGTTGTCGGTCAATGTGTTCATCATCCTCGGCATGGGCGCGGCTGTCGGCTTCCTCTCGGGCATGTTCGGTGTGGGCGGTGGCTTTCTGATCACCCCGCTCCTGATCTTCTACAACATCCCGCCTGTGGTCGCCGTCGCGACCGGTGCCAACCAGGTGGTCGCATCCTCGGTTTCCGGCGCCATCTCGCATTTCCGGCGCGGGACGCTGGATATGAAACTGGGCACGGTTCTGCTGATCGGCGGTCTCGTCGGAGCGACCATCGGTGTCTACATCTTCTCCTGGCTCAGACGCCTCGGCCAGCTCGACCTGATCATCTCGCTGCTCTACGTCGTCTTCCTCGGCACCGTTGGCGGGCTGATGCTGGCAGAGAGCCTACGGGCGCTCCGACGCGCGGCACGCAACGAGCCGGCTCCACTGAAGCGCCCCGGCCAGCACAACTGGGTGCATCGCCTGCCCTTCAAGATGCGTTTCAAGAAGTCAAAGATCTATCTCAGCGTCATCCCGATTCTGGCGCTTGGCTTTGGTATCGGCATCCTGACTTCGATCATGGGCGTCGGCGGCGGCTTCATCATGGTGCCCGCCATGATCTATCTGCTCAGGATCCCGACCAATGTCGTCGTCGGCACCTCGCTCTTCCAGATCATCTTCACCACCGCCTACACGACGATCGTGCAGGCGGCGACCAACTACTCCGTCGATATCGTGCTCGCCTTCATCCTGATGGTCGCCGGCGTGATCGGCGCGCAATATGGCGTTCGCGTCGGGCAGAAGCTGCGCGGCGAACAGTTGCGCGCGCTGCTGGGCCTGCTCGTCCTCGCTGTCGGCGTGCGTCTCGCGATCGAACTGATCGTCACCCCCGACGATTTCTATTCACTGGCGATCGGAGGCTGAGATGAGAGCGCAGCTCTTCGCCCTTTTCGTCATTCTCGGCACCGGGCTTGCCGCCCAGACAGCTGCACAGGACCCACTGGCAACGCAGCTTTCGGAACGTGAAGGCCTCGACATCGGCACCTCGACGAGCGAGATCGCGATCACATCGGACTTTTCCGGCGCCGATCTGACCGTTTTCGGGGCGCTCACCAATACCGATCAGTTGCTGCTCGCCATCGGCCAGTATGACGTTGTGGTCACGCTCGAGGGGCCACGCGACTGGACGACCGTGCGCCGCAAGGAGCGCCTTTTCGGGATCTGGGTGAACCGCACATCGCTTACCTTCGAGCAGATGCCAATTTCCTATTCACTGGCGAGCACGCGGCCGGTCGAGGAAATTGCTCCGGACAATGTGCTGACCTCCCTCGGGATCGGCATTGATCACGTCGCGCTGACCCCCACCGGCTTTATCAGCAATGCCGCCAATCTCGGTGAATTCCGTGATGCCTTCCGCCGTCTGAAACAGTCGGGTGGGCTCTACCAGCGCGATACGGGTGGCGTGCGCTTCGTCTCGTCAAGCCTGTTCAAGGCAACGCTGCGGCTTCCGGCCAATATCCCGAACGGGGTGCACATGGTGCATGCCTATCTGTTCAAGTCAGGCGAATTCATTGCGGAAAAGGAACTGCCGCTGCGTGTCGTCAAGACCGGCCTGGAGGAGGCGATCACCGAAGCCGCCCATCAACAACCGCTGGCCTATGGCGCCTTTGCCGTGCTGCTCGCCCTGGTCACGGGCTGGGCCGCAAGCCTGATCTTCCGGAAGGACTGAAGGTTCAGCCGACGGCCATCCGTGCCTTGACCTCAAGATAGGCTTCGGTGAGCTCGCGCAAAACGTCGCGGGCTCCGGCCTCGCGCTCGGCGCCCAGATGGATCACCCTCAGCTCAGCCATGAAGGCCTCCCATAGATCGGGGCCACCACGCTCAAGAATTTCCGCGCGGATCGACAAATCTTCGCTCACCGGACGATGTCTCCTGCCCCAGGCGCCCATCATGGCCAGCATGGGAACGAGCTGGATGGCAGGCTCCGTCAGGCTGTAGACCCCCTTCTGCCTGTGCGTCGGGTCATCGGCGCGGGAGAGAAGCCCGTTGGCGACGAGGCGCTTCAGCCGGTCGGCCAGGATATTCGAGGCTATGCCCTCTTCGGAATTCTGCAACAGTTCGCGGAAATGTCGGCGATTGCCGAACATCACATCACGGATGACGATCAGGCTCCAGCGGTCACCGAGCACTTCCAGCGTCAGATTGATCGGGCAGCCCGAGCGCTGTGCCATGTCACCTCTCCCAAAACCGATTGCGTCTTGCCACCAGATGTGACATCAATCAACCGGTTTCAATATGCAATCAGTTTTGGAGGTTTGTGATGCGCAAATTGATCGGCTGGAACCTGATGTCGCTGGACGGCTATTTCGAGGGCGAGACGTCCTGGGACCTGTCCTTCCATCTCACCGCCTGGGGAGAGGATCTGCGTCAATACGCGCTGTCGCTTGGCGAGGAGACTGACTTCATCGTCTTCGGTCGCAAGACCTATGAAGGCATGGCTGCTTACTGGCCGGAAGCGACGGAAGAGCCTGGGATCAAGGCCTATATGAACGCCAAGCCCAAGGGCGTTGCCAGCAGAAGCCTGCGCGAAGCGTTGTGGAACAATACGCGCGTCATTGCAGATGCCTTGTCGGAGCTGCGGACAATAAAAACGCAGCCGGGCAAGACCATCTTCGTCTTCGGCAGTGCGGAACTGCAGCACGCTCTGCTGGAAGCCGGGCTGATGGACGAAATTCGAGTCTGCCTCGCGCCAGTGTTGCTCGGAAAAGGCAATCCGTTGTTCAAGGCGGGTTCGGAAAAGAGGCTGTCACTGCTTGAGGCACGGCCTATCGATACCGGTGCCGTCATCCTGCGCTATGCGGCAACCCCAGGCTGAAAGGCCGGCTCAGCCGAGCAGATTGCCGTAGCGCACCGAGTAGATCCGGTCGCGGCCCAGAAGGTGCGCGATCAGGTCGGTGCGCACGAAGAGGCCGGTAAAGGCCTTGTGGCGTAGATCAAGGCCACCCGTTGTAACGCCGAAGGATGGCATGACCAAACGCAGACCGTCTGTCGCAAAGCAGGGACGACGGACAGATTTTTCGCGGCGGCGGACGGTGGCTGACGGATGGAGGTGGCCGGCGATTTCGCCCTTGCCATGCGCCAGCGACGGTTCATGGCGGAAGGTGAGGCCAGCAAACGTGAACTCATCCATCGAATGACCCGGCAGAGCGGTCGTGCCATCCGGATCGTGGTTGCCGTTGATCCAGACAATATCGCGCCCAGCGGCCAGACCGTGGATCATCTCGCGGAAGACCGGGGGCATCAAGGCCGAACCGACGCGATCATGAAAGTTGTCGCCGAGGCTGACGATGGTCGCCGGCTCATAACGCGCGACCACGCTTTCCAAGAGGCGCAGCGTTGCCAGCGTGTCGTAGGGTGGCAACAGCTGGCCGCGCCGAGCAAAGGCCGCCCCTTTTTCGAGATGCAGGTCGGAGACGACGAGCGTGCGATGGTCGGGAAGATACAGGGCACCGGTCAGATCGCAGACGGCGGCCACGCCCGAAACCGCGATTTCGGTCGTCGTCTCCACTGTTTCTATCGGCGCCAGGCGCCTTGCGGTCATACCCGTCATGTCTTCATTCCGCGATGCGCAGGTGTCTTAACCGCTCTCTGCCCCTCATGCCATGGCCTCGGCGATCAGATCCTCAGCCGCCATCGAGAGCACGTGTTCCTGGGCCTCGCCTGCCACCGGCTCCTTGCCGATTTCCAGCATAACCGGCACCGCGAGCGGTGAGATCTGGGTCAGCCGCTTGTGCAGGATATGGCCCTTGATTCGCTCCAGCATATCGGCAAGGCGGGCAATGTCCAAAAGTCCGGCGGCGGCATCCTGTCGCGTCGCCTGGAGCAGGATGTGATCCGGCTCATGGCTGCGCAGCACGTCGTAGATCAGGTCGGAGGAGACCGTCACCTGCCGACCGGATTTTTCCTTGCCGGGATGGCGCTGCTCGATCAGGCCGGCAATGACGGCACAGTTGCGGAAGGTGCGCTTCAGCATGAAGCTTTCGTCGAGCCAGGTTTCGAGATCGTCGCCCAGCATATCCTGATCGAAGAGCTCGGCGAGGCTCAAGGCGCCGCGCGCAATCAGCGAGCCCATGTCTTCCAGGCCCCAGATCGCGAGCGCGTAATCCGTTGCGACAAAGCCCAGGGGCTTGGCGCGCATGCGCTCAAGACGGCGCGTGAGCAGCATGCCGAGCGTCTGATGCGCCAGTCTGCCTTCGAAGGCATAGATCACCATGTAGAAGCGTTCGCCACGCGGGAAGGTCTCGATCAGGAGATCGCCGCGCTTGGGCAGAATCGACTTTTCCGCCTGCAGCGACAGCCAGTCGCGGACCTGATCGGGCAGACCGGTGCGACGGTCCGGATCGTCCAGCATGGCTCGCACCTGATCGGCGAGATAGGTCGAGAGCGGAAACTTGCCGCCGGCATAGGCCGGGATCTTCGGGTCCATCGAAAAGGCGTTGGAGACGAGGCATTCATTGTCCCGGATGCCCTCGAAGCGCAGCACCTTGCCGGCGAAGAGAAAGGTGTCGCCCTGGGTCAGCTGTTCGAAGAAATATTCCTCGACCTTGCCGAGCGTCATGCCGCCACGGCCGATCGAGCCGAGATGGTTGCGCTTGACCAACCGGACATTGAGCATTGGCATTTCGACGATGGTGCCGAGGTTCAGGCGGTATTGCTGGGCGACCTGCGGGTTCGATACGCGCCATAATCCGTCCTTGCGTCGACGAATGCGGGCGTAGCGTTCGTAGGTTCGAAGCGCATAGCCGCCGGTCGCAACAAAGTCGACGATGCGGGCAAAGGTCTCGCGCGGCAGGTCGGCATAGGGAAGCGCCGTCGTCACCTCGCGGTACAACTCCTCCTCGTCGAAGGCATCGGCGCAGGCCATTCCGAGCACATGTTGGGCCAGCACGTCCAGCGAACCTTCGCCGACCGGCGGCGTATCCTGCGCACCAATGTAATTGGCATCAAGGGCGGCCTGGCACTCCATGACCTCGAAACGATTGGCCGGCACCAGGATCGCCCGGGACGGCTCGTCCATGCGGTGATTGGCGCGACCGATGCGCTGGGCAAGGCGCGAAGCGCCCTTGGGCGCACCGACATGGATGACAAGATCGACGTCGCCCCAGTCGATGCCGAGATCGAGCGTCGAGGTCGCAACAACCGCCCGCAGCCGGTTTTCGGCCATGGCTGATTCCACCTTGCGGCGCTGGGAGACGTCGAGCGAGCCATGATGCAGCGCGATCGGCAGGCTGTCGTCGTTTGCGGTCCACAGCTCCTGAAACAGCATCTCGGCCTGCGAGCGCGTGTTGACGAAGAGGAGCGTCGTCTGGAACTCCTTCAGCACCTTGTAGATTTCGGGAATCGCGTAGACCGCCCGATGCCCGGACCAGGGGATGCGATCCTCGGTCTGCAGGATGGTGATGTTGGGCCGAGCGCCACCTTCGACGGTGATCAGACCCGCCGCCGTCTCGCCTTCTTCCGGCTGGGCGACCAGCCAGCGGCGCAGGTCCATCGGCTGAGCGACCGTAGCGGAGAGGCCGATGGTCTTCAGACCTGGAGCGAGTTTCCTCAGGCGCGCCAGCCCCAGCGAGAGCAGATGGCCGCGCTTCGAGGTGACCAGCGAATGCAGTTCATCGAAGATGACGTAGCGCAGGTCCTTGAAGAAGCGCTCTGCGTCCGAGTGCGAGATTAGCAGCGCGACCTGTTCGGGCGTCGTCAGAAGAATATCCGGCGGATTGGTCTTCTGCCTCTGGCGCTTGGACGCCGGCGTGTCGCCGGTGCGGTTCTCTATGGTGATCGAAAGCCCCATCTCGGTGACGGGCTTCATCAGATTACGCTCGATATCGACGGCGAGCGCCTTGAGCGGCGAGATGTAGAGCGTGTGAATGCCGGTAAAAGCCTCGCCCGGCTTCTTGGCGCCGCGCTCGGTCAGTTCGGTCAAGGACGGGAGGAAGCCGGCCAGTGTCTTGCCGGCACCGGTCGGGGCGATCAGCAACAGGCTTTCGCCACCCTCTTCGCCCGATCTCGCCCGGGCCAGGAGTTCCAGCTGATGGTCACGCGGCTGCCAGCCCTTTTCGCCGAACCAGCGGAGGAAGGGGGCAGGCAAAAGGGCAAGAGCGGAATCAGCTGTCGTCACCGTCCCAAGGTAGTGGACAGGTGGCGAAAGAGAAGAGGCGATCGCAGCCTGACCTCACCGCAGTGCGATATACCGATCCGAGCGGTGGTTGATCGCGAGGAAGAGGTTCAGCACCACCGCGCCGATCACCGAGTAGAGTACCACGGAGGGGCTGACGACGGCGAAGGCAAGCGCCATCACGCAAAGGTCGAAGGCGAGCTGCACGAGGCCGGCGCGGATGCCGAAACGGTCCTGGATATAGACGGCGAGGATGCCGAGGCCGCCGAGGCTTGCGCGGTGGCGGTAAAGCGCGAGCAGACCGAAGCCGAGCAGCAGGCCACCTAGGATCGCCGCCCAGACGGGTGCGATACTCTGGATCACCAAAAAGCGGCTTTCGATTTCGACAATGAAGGAGGTTAGGCCGACGGCGGCAAAGGTCTTGATGGTGAAATCGAGACCGACGCGGCGGAGCGACAGGATGTAGAAGGGAAGATTGAGCAGGAAGAAGAGCAGACCGAAGCTCCAGCCGCTCCAGTAATGCAGGACGAAGGCGAGGCCGGCCATGCCGCCGGTCAGAAGTCCGACCTGAGCGAGGAAATAGAGGCCAAGCGCCGCGATCAGACTGCCGGCCACGAGGCCTTGCAGATCCTCCGCCGGCGTGTGGCGGGTCGGGTTCGAATTCCAGATTCCCAGCATGCTCGTCATCTGCGCCATGTCCCGTCTCCAGATTGGCCTCCCGAGCTCAAATGGTACCCGAGACGCCCTGAAAAACAAGGGCGATAGGTCAGCAGAGCTGACCTATGAAGCAATTCGCAAGAAAGCTGCTTCTCAGGCCGTCCGGCTCGCAAGAAACAGAATGCCGGAGACCGGTTTTCCGCCATCCATGCGAATGGTGGTGCGGGTGAGAACGACGACGTCGAAGCCATTTTCGGCAAGGCGCTGCCGCACATGCCGCTCGGTATGGGCGTAGCGCAGACTCGGGGCCAGCAGATAGCCATCTCCCTCACCCGCGTCTTCGACCGAGAATGCGAAAAGTGCGCCCGGCTTTGCAAGCCGTGCCGCCAGCGCAAAGGCATTGGCGAGGTCACCGAGATACATAAGCACGTCGGCTGCGGAGACGAGGTCGGCACGGGCCTCAACAAGGCCATCGTCGAAGAGGCCGGACCCCGCCGAATCGAGCGAGAGGTCGGCTTTGGCGAGCAGGTCGTAGAGGCCCTTTTCCCCGGCCTTGGCGAGCATGTTGACCGAGAGATCGAAACCCTCCAGGCGTGTGACCCGGTTGCGAATTTCGGCACCAAAAAGACCTGTGCCACAGCCGAGATCGACGGCCCGCCCGAAACGCCTGTCATCGTGTTCCGCGATCAGCCGGGCGAGCTTCGCGGGAACGGTGTAGTCGAGCCGCTCGACAAGCGCCGTATCGAAGCGATCCGCATAGTCGTCGAACAGCGCTTCAACGTAGCGGGACGGCGGCTGGTCCGGGACTTCTTCGGCGCCCAGCAGAGCCAGTTTCAGTTGCGCACCAAACAGATCCTCACGGTCGAGGGAGAGCAATCGGCGCAAGGCCGGGACCGCCTTGTCTGCCTGCCCGGCCTTCTCGGCATAGTCGGCAAGTCGCAGCAGTCCGGCCGGCCAGTCAGGCACCAGTTCCAGCGCCTGTTCCATCAATTCCACGGCTGCCTCATGTTCGCCATTCTCGGCAAGCATGCGGGCGTAATCGGCGCGTCGGTCGGCGATGACATCGCCGGAGGAGAACTGCGTGGAGTGCATCGGAGATCCCTTTGAGCCTTCCAGCCTGATATCGTCCGGCATGGAGTGGGCGCGCGGTCTTGACCGATCACCGGAAAAAACTCAAGTCCTATCGTAAGCGCCTGCTTCGCCGGCTTGCAGAGCCAGCAAGCCGCGCCCATATCAGCGGACGACAACAGGAGAGACGCATGGCTGATGGCATCAATCGATTTCTCGGCGACACCCCGGGCCGCACACTCGTCAAGCTGGTCGTCGTCTCGCTCATCGTCGGCTTCGTGATGTCCGTCTTCGGGCTTGATCCGGCCGACCTTCTGAATGGCGTCCGCTATTTTCTGATCGACCTCTGGTATACCGGTTTCGACGCGCTCGGCCGTGTCGGGCAATATCTGCTGATCGGCGCCACCGTGGTCATTCCGGCCTTTATCCTGCTGCGCCTCTTTGCCTCGCGGAACTGAAAAGCCGATGGCCGATCTAACCTTGCCCCGCCGCCGGCTGATCCTGATCTCGGCCGGCCTTATGACGGCCGCGATCGCCGGCTGTCGCTCCACCGACATCCTCAATCCCGATGATGGCCAGTCTCGCGCAGAAACCGAAGCGGCACTGCCGATGGTCAATCGCCTGCGTCAGTCGCGTGGGCTGTCGTCACTTACGCGCGGGAAAGCTGCGGAAGTCGCCGCCATCGCCCAGGCCAAGCGCATGGCCCGTGCCGGGGAGATGTCGCATCTGATCGGCTTCAACGACAGTTTCGGGGCCCGGATGAAAGGGCATGGCGTGCCCCTGCCCGCCGCCGAAAACATCGCGACCGGTCAGGACAGCGTTGAACGCGCCGTGCAGGCCTGGATCGATTCCAAGCGGCATCTCGACAACATGCTCGGCACATTCAGTGGGCTCGGTGTCGCCGTTGCCTGGGATTCCGCTTCCGGCAACCGCCCCTACTGGGCCATGGTACTCTCGGCCTGAGTGATTCCCCCTCCGCTCCGGTCCCCACCGGAGCGCTCCATGCAATCATCTGAGACTTCACCCCGCCCCTTTGCGGTCACCCACCGTTCGGTGATGGCCATCGCCGTGCCGATGACGCTCGCCTTCGTCACGACGCCGCTTCTCGGGCTGACCGATACGGCCGTGGTGGGGCGAACGGGATCGGCCGAGGCGCTGGCTGGCCTTGCAATCGCGGCCGTGTTTTTCGACCTGATCTTTTCAGCGACGGGTTTCGTGCGCGCCTCGACGACGGCACTGACGGCACAGGCGCTCGGCCGGGACGACATCGCCGAGCAGCAGGCCGTGTTCTGGCGCTCTTTCCTGCTCTCCCTCGGGCTTGGTCTCTGCGTGCTCCTGCTGTCACCGCTGCTGCTCAGCGGCGGCCTGCTCGCCATGGGCGTCGCAGGTGAGGTTGCGACTGCGGCGAGCAGCTATTTCACCATCCGCATTCTGGCAGCGCCACTTACACTCGCCAATTACACCCTGCTCGGCTCGGTCCTCGGACGCGGACGCGGCACCGTCGGGCTCATCCTGCAGATCCTCTTGAACGGTACCAATATCGTCATGTCGATCTGGCTCGGCATCGGCCTTGATCTCGGCATCACCGGCGTTGCCTGGGGAACGGTCATCGGCGAGGCGGTGGCGTTCCTCGCCGGGCTCGTCTACGTGCTGGGCAGTTTCGGTGGTGCCGCGCGGCCCAGGCCTGCCGCCATCCTGGCACGAGGCCCGATCCTGGCGCTGCTGTCGATCAACCGCGACATCATGATCCGCTCGCTGGCGCTCGTTGCCGCCTTTGCGATCATGACGCGGATCGGAGCCAGCTTCGGGGCGGAGACGCTTGCGGCCAATGCCCTCTTGATGAACCTCTTCCTGATCGCCAGCTTCTTTCTTGACGGCATGGCGAATGCGGCGGAGCAAATCACCGGGCGCGCCGTCGGCTCGGCCTATCGTCCCGCCTTTGACCGCGCCGTGCGGCTGACCATGCTCTGGTCCTTCGGGCTCGGCGCAGGATGCGCGCTGTTCTTTATAGTCTTCGGTGGCCCGTTGATCGATGTGATGACAACAGCCGAAAGCGTGCGTGCGATCGGCCGGGACTATCTGGTCTGGGCTGCAGCAACCGGCCTCACCGGCGCACTCGCCTTCCAGATGGACGGTGTCTTCATCGGCGCGACCTGGTCATCCCAGATGCGCAACATGATGCTGCTCTCGCTTGCCGGCTATATTGTCGCGCTTCTGGCCCTGGTCCCGAGTTTCGGCAATCACGGGCTTTGGCTGTCGCTCAATCTGTTCCTGGCACTGCGCGGCATCACCCTGCTTTCACGCTGCAGGAGGCTGACCGATCAGACCTTCACCGCCAGCCAGTGATCGAGCCTTGTATCGCGCAGTTCGCGGACATTGGCGACCGTTTCGCGATCGAGCAGGCTCGACAGGCCTCTGATGATGCGACCGGGCAGGGCCGGCCCCTCATAGACCATGCAGGAATAGAGCTGCACGAGATCGGCGCCGGCGCGGATCTTCTCCAGTGCCGTTTCTGCCGACGAGACACCGCCAACGCCGATGATCGGGAGGTTGGGTCCGACGCGCTTGCGCATGCGGGCAAGTACCGCGGTCGACTTGTCGAAGAGCGGGGCGCCGGACAGACCTCCCGCCTCGCCTGCAAGAGTCGCATCAGCAAGGCCGTTGCGTGACAGCGTGGTGTTGGAGACGATCAGACCGTCGAGATCATGGGCCGCCACGACCTCGGCGATGTCGTCCATGCCCTCTTCGGTGAGGTCGGGCGCGATCTTCAGGAAAACCGGCAGACGCTTGCCGGCGCGCAGGCCCTCTTCCGAGCGAGCGGCGAGGACAGCCGACAGCAGTTCATCGAGGCTTTCCTTCGCCTGCAGGTCGCGCAGGCCGGGCGTGTTGGGCGAGGAGATATTGGCGGTGAAATAGGTCGCCACCGAATAGAAGCGGCGGATGCCGGCAACGTAATCCGCAATGCGGTCCGTTGCATCCTTGTTGGCGCCAATGTTGACGCCGACGATCCCTGAGCGATTGCCGCGCGCGGAGAGCCGCGCAAGCGCTGCGGCATGACCCTCGTTGTTGAAGCCGAGGCGGTTGATCACCGCGCGGTCGCGCTCCAGGCGGAAGATGCGCGGCTTCGGATTGCCGGCCTGCCCCTTCGGGGTCAGCGTGCCAACTTCGGCGAAACCGAAGCCGAGCGACAGCAGCGCATCCGGCACCTCGGCATTCTTGTCGTAACCGGCGGCCATGCCGAGCGGATTTGGGAAACGGATGCCAGCGACCGTCTGAGCAAGACGCGGATCGGCGGACGCCTTGCAGGCCGGAACCAACCCGGTCTTCAGCGCTGCGACCGAAAGCCCATGGGCTGTTTCGGCGTCGAAGAGAAAGAGGCCGCGACGGCCGAGCGAGAAAAGGTCAAGCATCAGAGGTTCTCCTCGACCAGGCTTGGGAAGACATGCAGGCCATCGGCGCCAAGCGGCAGAGGCTTTTCCCAGATCACGGCATCGAGCGGCAGATCGGCGTAGAGATGCGGAAACAGATCGCCGCCGCGGGAGGCTTCCCACTTCAGGGCCTCGCCGAAGGCCGTGGCATCGACAGCCACGAGCAGGAGATCGGACTGCCCTGTGAAATGCAGCCGCGCCGTCTCGACCGCCTGAGCTCCCGTCGAGAAATGGATGTAGCCGTCCTTCAGATCGATCTGCGCGCCCTTGAAAAGGCCGGTCGCGCGGGCCTCGCGCCATAATTCCTTCGGCACGATCTTGTATATGGTCTTGTCCAAGGTCCGGTCTCTCGCAGATCATCAGGGTCGAGGCGGGTTTGCCGCAAACGCGATCAAATGTCCACGCCCGGAAGACACGGACGACAGGAGGAGACACAGATGACAATCCGCAAAACAGTGCTCACACTGGTGGTCCTGTCGCTTGGCATTCCCTGCGCGAGCGCGCAGGAGGCCGCCACCGACCGCTACAGGCTGGAAAAATCGGAAGGCGGCTTCGTGCGGCTCGATCGTCAAACGGGGGCTGTGACCCTCTGTATGGAAACCGATGGCACGCTCACCTGCCGGATGGCTGCCGACGAACGGGCAGCCTATGACGAGGATCTCGCCCGTCTCGAGAAACGGGTCGAGGCGCTCGAAAAGCAGATCACCGCCGGCACCACGGCCAGGAGCGGCGAGCTTCCGAGTGATGCCGAGATCGACCGCTCGATCGGGATCATGGAGCGTTTCATGCGGGCCTTTTTCGGCCTCGTGCAGGAGTTCCAAGGCCAGGAACAGGAAAACCAGCAGGGCACTGTTCCGGACCGGACCTGATCGCAATCAGGCCGATTTCACCCATTCGTTGCACGACCATTGTCTAGTGCCCAATCAGGCGCTAAAAGAAGAGTACGCAATCGTGCCCAATATGACATCGCTCTTGGGAGGGGGCTGTGACATGGCTGCATCGACCTTCATCATCGCTGACGACCATCCGCTGTTCCGTGGCGCGCTGCGCCAGGCGGTCACCAGCATAGACGGCACCCAAACGATCATCGAGGCCGGCGATTTCGACGCTGCGCGCAAGGCGGCCGCCGAGCACTCGGATGCCGATCTCATGCTGCTTGATCTTGCCATGCCCGGCGTGTCCGGCTTTTCCGGCTTGATGGCCCTCAGGGCAGAATTTGCAAGTCTGCCACTGGTGATTGTGTCTGCGACAGACGATGCCGTCACGATCCGCCGCGCGCTCGAACTCGGCGCCTCCGGCTTCATTTCCAAATCGGCTGGCATCGATGAAATTCGATCCAGCATCCAGTCGGTCCTCGAAGGCGACATCGCCACGCCGGCCAGTTATCAGGGCGGGCAGGAAACCGACCCTGATGTCGCCGACCTGATCAATCGCTTGAGAACCCTCACGCCGCAGCAGAGCCGTGTGCTCGGCATGCTGGGCGAAGGCCTGCTCAACAAGCAGATCGCCTATGAACTCGGCGTGTCAGAAGCGACGATCAAGGCGCATGTCTCGGCGATCCTCCTGAAGCTCAAGGTCGACAGCCGCACCCAGGCCGTCATTCAGCTTGGCAAGATCAATATGGCAATGGTCGCCTGATACCGTGAATCACGCCCCGAGCGGAGAGGATTTTATTCCTTTTTGCTTTACTAACCACCGCGCCTGATCTATGATTTTCGCCAATGCCGGACCGTAGATCCAAGGTATTCCGGCGCTGAAGAGGCGCAAACATGCTTTCGCATGACAGCATATGGGCCGCGATCGATCGGCTGGCGGAGCAGCATTCGCTGACGCCATCCGGTCTTGCACGCCGGGCGGGCCTCGACCCCACCTCCTTCAACAAGTCCAAGCGGGTCGGCGCCGACGGACGCATGCGCTGGCCCTCGACCGAGTCCATCGCCAAGGTGCTCGAGGCAACGGGCGCGAGCCTCGACCAGTTCATGCGGTATGTGTCGCCGGAGGCCTTGCGTGGAAATGCGATGCCGAAGGGCGCCTTCCCCCCGCAGGCAAGCTCGATCCCCCTGCTTGGCATGGCCCAGGCGGGTGCCGGCGGCTTCTTCGACGATGGCGGCTTTCCCGCCGGCCAGGGCTGGGACCTTGTCGAGTTTCCGGCAGCACCCGGCCGCAACAACGGCGTTTATGCGCTTGAGGTCCAGGGCGAGAGCATGAAACCACTCTATCGGGATGGCGACATCCTGATCGTCGAGCCGGGGGCGCAGGTTCGGCGCGGCGACCGCGTCGTGGTCAAAACCCGCGAAGGCGAGGTCATGGCCAAGATTCTTGCCAGGCAGAGCGCCAAGTCGATCGACCTGCAGTCGCTCAATCCCGAACATCCACCCCGTAGCCTCGACATGAGCGAGGTCGAATGGGTTGCACGGATCATCTGGGCGAGCCAATAGGAAAACGGACCTATGAGACGGATCAGCACCTTCATCGCGGGCGCGATCGGGCTCCTGTTCTGGGCCTATCTGGTGATGGCCGCCGGCGAGCGACTGCACGACGACCCTGTCGACTACAACATTGAGGATCTCGACGTGCCGGATCCGGCTGAACTGGGCCTGCCGGAGGTGGGTGCTGCTGCGCAGGATCCACCGGAACTGGCCATGCAGACGGAACCAAAACGCAAGGTTCGCGCCATCGAGCCCGACGCCTTCGGCTCGCCCGCCTTCACCGATACCGGAGATCTCGAGCGCGTCGCAGCGCGAGGTCCGCTTTCTGACGTGACAGAACGGGCCAAGCCGCGGGTCGCGCTCCTGCATAGGCCTTTCAGCCTCGCAGCCGGCGTCGTGGCCTTTGGTTCCAGCCAGCGTCTTCGCCTGGCCGACGTGATGGAAACGCCAGCGGACCGGACCTGCCTGACGAATGATGGAACAGAGTGGCCCTGCGGCGCCATGGCGCGCACACAGCAGCGGCAGTTCCTGCGCAACCGTTCGCTCGCCTGCGAAACCAGGTCGGCCGCATGGCAAGGCGAAATCCGGGCGCGGTGCTGGGTCGGTGTCCAGGACGTCTCATCGTGGCTCGCAAAATATGGCTGGGCAGAGGCGGAGCCCTCGTCCGCTCTTGCCGCTCTGACCGAAGAAGCCCGCGCCGCAAGACGCGGGCTTTTTGGTGAACCCGTGCGTTGAGCCAGCACACCCCGTTCACCCCCGCAGGGGAAAGCCGTTCGCACTCCCTTGAAACGCCGCTTCGCGGCTCCTACTCTCTGGCCCACAGCAACTGGAAAGCATCCTACATGAACAAGCCCGTATCTCCGGAAGAGGCCCTGATCTTCGTCATGGTCATGGCATCGGCCGTCGACAACGCCATGGCCGAAAAGGAACTGATCCGCATCGGCCAGTTGATCGACATCCTTCCGGTCTTCGAGAATTTCGACAAGGAAGGCCTGATCGAAGTCTCGCAGCGTTGCGCCGCTCTGCTTTCAGGGCCGGAAGGCTTGGACATCGTGCTCGAAACCATCCGCGATGCACTGCCCGAGTGGCTGCACGAAACGGCCTATGCTCTCGCCGTGGAGATTGCCGCGGTGGACCTCTCGGTCCGGGCCGAGGAACTGCGCCTGCTGCAAATGCTGCGCGATCGCCTTGGGCTCGACAAGCTTACCTGCGCCGCACTCGAGCGCAGCGCCTCCGCCCGCTATCGCGGCCTCTGACGCCCGTCAGAAGAGACCGGCCGGGAAGTAGCGCAAGTAGATTTCCTCGAGCCGACCATCCTTGGACAGCGCGGCCAACGCGCTTTCCAGCGCGGCCGTCAGCGCGCCGTCCTGCCCGCCGACCATGATGGTCATGCCCTCGCCAAGATGACGTTCCGAAAGAAAAGGGCCGTCGAGGAAACGGCAGCAGCCGGCCGCTGCCGGACTGATCATCCAGAAGGAAAGCTGCAAGGCGTCCGCAAAGACAGCCGAAACCTGCTTCTCCTTCAGCGATCGCATCAACGCCTCGCCATCCTGGAAAAGAACCGGCTCGATGTCAGGGAAAAAGGACTTCAGCATAGCCTCGTGGGCCGTGTCCTTGACCACGCCCACCTTGCGGCCGAACAAGGCCTCTGCATCCTGACGCGGCAGCACCGTGTCGGCCTGCACCAGGAAGCGGGCCGGAAGCAGCATATAGGGGCGGGTAAAGTTGAAGCGCTCGCGCAATTTCGGCGTCACCGCCACACCCGCCATCACCGCCTCACCCTGTCCCGCTTCGAGCGCCGACACCAGCTGGGCATAGGGTAGCGCCTGGATCTGGCAACGCGCCTGGAGCCCGAGTTCGGCACAGAGCGCTCGCGCGAGATCGATGTGGAATCCGGACAGCCGGCCCGTCTGGTCGGTGAAGTTGAACGGGGGAAAATCGGTCGTCGTCAGGAAACGAAGTCGCAGCACGCCACTCACCTCCGGCCGGAGAAGGCGCTCCCTGGCGTCGAACAGAATAGGAAAGCCACCGGTCTCGTCCGGTTGCTGCTGCGCGCGCGCTGGCAGCGCCATGAACGTGGTCAGGACACTGACCATCAGAATGTTCGCGATCATCGTCCACAACCCAGCCAAATCTAGGGATGTAACTTTTGCGCGCATCTCTATCATCTTCGTCCAGGGTCAGGGTGGGGCGTCATTCCGAGCGAATGACGTGTAGCAGCTTGGTGTGGACGAGGGAATATGGTCCGCGGATCGTTGCCGCGCGCCGGGGGCAAACTCCGAAGCATGACCAGCGGAGCGTCGTCGACGCAACCGGTCCCCATGCTTTGGCAAGGCTGAAGACCGAAGCCGGTCTGCTGCATGTGCTTGGGATCTCCAAGCCACTGATTGCGCGAATGGCGCAACGCGCGGCGACGAACGGCACCTGTATCGAGACCGAACTGCTGGCCAGCGGCGCAATCGAGGAAGCGGCCTATTTCGCTGCGCTGGCCCGCATGTATGGCCTTCCCTTCCAGGCCGAGCTCGACCCTGCCCTCATCGTCGACTACGCCCATGGCGATACCCAGCTCGTCGAGCCGCGGATGGCCCGACTGCACCATGCCGACCGTCCTCCAGTGATGGCCATCGTGCCACACATCCTCCATGCGGAGGGGCTGGCGAAGCGCTTCGGTCGCCATGCCAACGGCACCGGCAGCCTGGTGGTCACGACGCCCTCAGCGATCCGCCGGGCGATCTGGAAGGCGGGCGAAGAGCGGCGGGTCCGCAGCGCCGTAAGCGCCTTGTTCGAGCATTCGCAAAGCCTGTCTGCGCGTCTGGTGGTCACGGGCGACCAGGGGTTCATTGCCGGCGCAGCGCTCTGCCTTGCAAGCCTGCTGCTAGTTCTCGCCCCGATCTTTGCGATGGCTATCGCGCATCTCCTGCTTTCCCTCTTCCACACCGCAGGACTCTTCCTAAGAATCACCGCCGTCTCGCATGGGCGTCGCCGTCACCACACGAATATCTGTCTCGAAAGCCCAGGCGAAACCCTGCCCGTCTACACGGTAATGGTCGCCGTCTATCGGGAAGCGGCCGTCGTGCCGCAGCTGATTGCCGCGCTCGATGCGATCGACTGGCCGCGCAGCCTGCTGGATGTGAAACTTGTCTGTGAGGCAGACGACCACGAGACGATCGAAGCGATCCGACTTGCCGGCCCGGGCTGCCACGTCGAGGTGGTCACGGTGCCGGCCATGGCGCCGCGCACCAAGCCGAAGGCACTAACCTATGCGCTGGCCGGCGCGCGCGGCGAATTCCTGACAATCTACGACGCCGAGGATCGACCGCATCCGCAACAGCTGCGGGAGGCCTATCACGCCTTCCGGCTCGGGCCGCCCGATCTCGTCTGCCTGCAGGCACCTCTGGTGATCGGCAATGCCGGCGACAGCTGGATCAGTGCCGTCTTCGCACTCGAGTATTCCGCACTGTTCCGCCGGCTTCTGCCTGCGCTCGGCTTTTATCGGCTGCCATTGCCGCTTGGCGGAACATCGAACCATTTCAAGACCGCGCTGCTGAAACACAGTGGCGGATGGGACCCCTACAATGTCACCGAGGATGCCGATCTCGGCATGCGTCTCTGCCGCATGGGTTTTCGATCATCGACACTGACACTACCGACCTATGAAGACGCCCCGACCGAATTCGGCGTCTGGCTTGCGCAGCGGACCCGCTGGTACAAAGGCTGGCTGCAAACATGGCTGGTGATGATGCGCCACCCCCTTCGCACGGCGCGGGAGATGGGGCCGCTTTCCTTCCTCGTCTTCCAGCTTCTGGTCGGCGGCATGCTGGTGGCCGCTCTCAGCCATCCGGGGCTGATCATCTTCATCACGCTGTCGGTCCTGTCGCTGATGCAGATCCCGGCGCCCCAGCCAAACCTCTTCACCACCATGATGCTGGCGATGGACATCTTCAACATCCTTGGCAGCTACGCCGTCTTCTTCGTGCTTGGAGCGACACCGATGAGCGACCGCGAAAAGAAGGGTGTCGGTTGGAAATGGGCGATGATCCCGGTCTACTGGATGGCTGTATCACTCGCGGCCTGGAAGGCCGTCATCGAATTGAGGCTCAAGCCCTTCCACTGGAACAAGACGCCGCATCGACCAAGCCGCAGCGGATTGCCGATATCCGAGTGATTGGCTGGATCGTCGCAACTGCAGGCGCACGCCTCAATCGAGCCGGGAAAATCACCGCGTCCAACAGGGAGGGGCTGGAGCGGGTGAAGGGCATCGAAACTGGTTCATAACCAACTATTTTTGATAGATAATTTTTAGTTGTAAGCGTAGATACCGTGATTTGTACCGTATTGTGATGCTTGATCAGGATTTAGCGAATGGGGCTTCTGGGACCGGTGCCCTGTGCGCTCCCAAGTACTGTGGAATATCTCCATGGGTCATGCCATCGAGAGCTGACCTCACGACACTCCTTAAATCCTGATAGTCTTTCCGTCTGGTGCGCACCAACGGATTCGGAAGGCGGAGACTACTTCAGTGGCTGAATTGCAGGACATCCTCAAGTCGGAAGAAATGCGGGATGTGATCCGAGCTATCGAGGCTTTGAAACTCAAATTTGGCGCGCCAGCAGACTCATCCGAAAGACCTTGGCCTGTCGCCCTTTCATTGGTTGGGCGATACAAAGCAGACGAAGTTCTAAGAATCCTTCTAGACGAGAACGAATACTACCCGGGATACAAGCAGGTAATTGCAGCAGCCTTCTGCGGATGGCTCCTCGCCCCGCGCGCAGCGCTTCTCCGAAAAATCCTTATGATTGAAGCCGCACTCGATCATATGGAACGAGCTGAATTCAAGGCGTCATCCGCTGGAGAGTTTACGCTTGAGAGGGATGTCGCCGCCAGATACGTGCTTACTGGCAGTGAGTTTTTGACTGAGGTGTATGACTGCCTTGGAGGCTATCAGGCATTTTTCGATAAGCCATCGTTGAACGAATTGTCGGATATCATCGATCTTGTCGAGAAGCCGATACGGACGGCTGCGCGAGCTCTTGCCTATCTACATCACGCTATAGACGACTTTGGCAAAGAAGGAGTGCGATTTCACCCGAGTCTCAGCAAGGCAGTGACGGTTCTGGCCGAGCTAAAAGATTCCCACCCTTCTTTTGGCTATACACAGCATTACGTTTCTCGGTCGCGATTGCACGAGCGGTGGAGTCAAAACAAACCCACGCTTGCATTGCTGTATGCGGCTTCATCGATTTCATTGGGAAAGCACACCCTCCTTGAACGCATCCTCATGGGAGAGCTTGAATATGAGCGCGTTGAAAAGATCATTCCCAAATGGGTCGGGCGGGCGCGATACGTGTCTGAGCACATATTCCGTCGCATGGATGATAGGGACCTTGAAAGCAAGACGTCACGCCTTCTCGGAGAAGGCGAGGCGATAAAATTTCCACCTCCAAAGTTATCGCCAGAGGAACGTGTGAGCCTTGAACGAGCTTTCGAACACTATTTCAATAAGATAAAGTAGCCACACTGCCCATTTTTGGAAAAGTAGTCCACGAATTCGTACAGAATTATGGACAGGCTTCGAAGGTGTCATTGTCCTCCTGTGTTCAACAAGCACCAAGGAGATCAACGGTGACCGACAAGCACGAAAATGACTTGCACAATCCCGCAACTAATCAGCGACGCGTCGCTCTCCCCGCGACAGGCTTTGTCCGGCTGAAACAGATCCTTAGCCCAGAAGGCCCGCTACCGATCAGCAAGTCCGGTTTTTGGGCAGGGATCAAAACGGGACGGTTTCCACGACCCCGTAAAATATCGCCGAGGGTGACCGTATGGCGAGCAGAGGACATTCACCGATTGATGAATGAAATCGAAGCTGGCGATGCGTAGCGCTTAGCCCACTCAGCAGCCTTCTGCCGGAAGATCTAAATCGACGATGCCAATGCTAGGCACCGTCGCTCTCCTATCAGCGAATTTTGTCAATTGTCGTCCGTGCCGAACCGTCGGCGGACAACGAACAACTATGGAGAATCCAATGCCCACACGAAAGAAAATGAAGAAGCGGAAGCCCTCAAAGTCAGTTGGAGCCCCGGCTTCGATCGGCAATGCATCCGAGTATCTGAAAACCCTTCGTCGTGCCATGGCGCATATACTCAGAACGTCGGATGAAAGCCTCCGTGAAAAGTTGGGCTCTGTATATCTCGCGGCGCGCGTTTTAAGCCTGGACACAGACCAATGGCAGAAATTTTGCGAGCAAGAGGAATGGCGCACATATCGCCGGCGCCCCCAGCCAACGAAACATAGCATGGCCGAAGCCTTGCGGCATGCCCTTCGATTTGCAGTCGGTTTCGAAGGAGTCACCTCTGACAGAGCGGTCTACCGATACCACTCGGCACTTAAGCAGTGCTGGGAACAAAACGTGCCGCCCGATCAGGTACCGAAGGCAATCGAGGCCGCAGGCGGTATCGAGAAAATGAAACGCAACCGAGCCCGACAGTCCTCCAGCATGAGTTTCCATCTAGAGGGAAAGGCGTTCGCAAAGAAATTCAGGGCTTCGGCCGAGGCCGACGGAGCTGTGCTTTTCATCGCTTTTCGAAACGAACGCGATGGTTCGCGTGTGGGAGAAATCACTACGGGCTTGCTGATGAATGAGGGGCGGCTGACAGAGAAGGCGATGGATGCGCTGAGAACGACAGCCACTTCCATAAGCAACCAGCGCCCTTTGTAATACACCTTTTACCACCCTGAAATTTGACACCAACAGTGCAGCAGGCATGCCGCCTTAACGGTGAACGATGCCTGCTGCCGAGGGGTAACCATGCCTAGAAATCCTGTGATCAACCCTGCTGAGTATGAGCTGAAGCATATGGAACTTGACGCAATCCTCAGACGATATCAGGTCTCTCCAAAGGGCCGGGATACTTTCACGTCTGAGACAAAAGAGTGGCTGTCTCTGCGCGACGCAAAATCGCTTAAAGCGATAAATCCAATCGCGCGTATCGAGTTCATGAGAGCGCTGCACGCCAAATTGGAGGATGCTTTCCGCGAAGCTGACGTGAAGACTGCACACTTCATTACGATCATTCCAGGCAGATTCTCATACCCGCTGCAATCAGCAGACCAGTTCAGTGTCACCAAAGCAAAAGTGTGGCTCAAGAGCGTCTGGGAGATCGGGGACTACATCGGGTTCTGGGAAGCAGCCTACTACTACCGGTCTCCTTTCGCCGAGTCTGGGAATGAACCGTATGTCTGCTGGCATGTTCACATGGTAGCCTGGAACTTAGATGCAAAACAACTCGCAGCCGCAAAGAAGCAGACTAACCGCGCTGTGGATCCGTTCTTACCCGGCGTGAAGCCTTTCCACTCCGTAGAATACTGCCTTGAGGATGCTCTGGGGCGCGCTGTCTACATGTCGAAGGGATCTCTATCGGAATATGCTGCAGTGCCACTGAAGAGGGAAGCCGCAGAACCTGAAACCGGAGAAATTCGCAAAGTGCCGACAGGCCGATGGCGTACCCGCAAGCGAGCGATACGTCCGGGAAACCTTGCCAGAGTAACGAACGCAACTGGGAGTCGAACACTAGAATCGCTATGCGTTGCGGGCGGACAGGGGAGCGCGGTTAGACGTTCAGTTATCGGCGAGGCCGTAGATCAACTCAAGCGTCAGAACCGGCTCCTGAAGGCAGAGATATCGCGGCTGATTGCACCCTCCACGCTACGATTCAAAAAGGACGAATTAGCCTAACTCATTGACAAATCTGTATAAAATGCATATACCTGCAATGCGCCGACGTGCTTGTCGGGCGAAATCAACGCACTGAGCGCCCCTTCGCGGGCGCTCTTTTCCGTTAAAGGAGCAGGTTATGCATGCCTCGACAAACACGACCGCCATTCCATCGGGCCGCCCGGTGACCCTGCCTCACGTCACCCTGATCAACGGACCGAAACCGCTGCCCGTTGCGGCGCCGGCAACACCCAAGAGCTCGAAGACCGACACGCCGCACATTATTCTGGTCGGGCTAGATGATCAGGGTAAGCCGCATGCTTCCTGGTTCACCCGCGACCAGACAGAGCCTGCGGCCGTCGCGGCCGACCTGATGCAGATGGCCCCTCTACCGATTACCACGCCCGAACTCACGGCCATTGCGGCGGGACTTCCGAAGGGGAAGCTGTTCGAAAGCGGCAAGGCCTTTGTCCCATTCGTCAAGCGTAGCGTTTACGATCAGCTTGCAACCCACCTCACGGCAGACTTTCTGACGGCCGCTGCGCACCGAGTTGAGGCGGCCAAGGCTGCAGGCGAGAGCTACACCAAGGCCAGCAAAGGTGAAGTCCCCATGCGCCTTCCGGAGGACTGGTCGAAGCTTGCTATCGGCGATACGGTACTGGCGAGTGAGACTGCTGATGATGGCTGGTGGTTCGCCGAGGTCGTCGAAATGCCCGGTGAAGACAAAGTGCGGCTGCGCTGGCTAGATTTTCCCGAGTACCCGACCATGACCGTCGGCATCACCGAGATCGCGCTACTACACCCGCAGTATCTGCAGCGGTGATACCGATGCAGATGCTCACAGAATCTTCGATCACGCAAAACCAGCCCGCTCCGATGATCGATGGCAGCCCAATGTCTCCCCAAGAGCGTATCAGCCGACTCAATGATCGCCTGAGGAAAACCCTGCTTGGCGGGCGGGTGATACTAACTCCGGGCGTACAGTCACTCGATGACACCCTGCGAGCCCGGCTGTTGGTGGAAGTCCAGAACTTCGATGCCTTCACAGCAGCCAATGATCCGTACGCTGAGCACGACTTCGGTAGGGTCGTCGTCGATGGAGAAGGCTACTTTTTCAAGATCGACTACTACGACTTGGATCTTCAGCATGGTTCGCCCGATCCTGCGGACGAAGGCGTTACGGCTCGTATCATGACCATCATGCGGGAGGACGAGTATTGAGTTCGCCAACCATCAACGACGCCAGCCAGCAAGCCGCGACCAGTTCGCGGCTTCTTTATTTCGGGCAAGCGTCAGAAGCCAACCGCTTCGGCGGTTCCTCGACACACACCAATCATCAATTCGCAATGGATCAGCAGTCATGAAGATCGCAATCGGCATTATCTCACTATTCCTTGGGCTGCTGGTGTTGCTGCAGTCCTGCACGGTCGGAACCGCATCACATATGCTTGGAGAGCAAGCGACTGCCGACGCAGGAGCGATCGGGATGCTTGTCGGCATACTGTTCGTGTTCGGCGGCGCATTCTCATTCGGCCTGCCGGTGGTGTCGATGGTCGTGTTCGCCGTGGCCGCGCTGTTTGCGCTGATGGCGGCTACGAGCGGAAATTTCAGCGATATGGGTGTTTGGGCGGTGATCAGCTTGATCCTCGCTGTAGGGTCATTTTTCACATGGCGCGCCGCCCGCAAGTCCAAAGTGAGGGCGACCGATGCGTGATCGTAGTTGTGTTTTCGTCCTCACAATCGCACTGCTTTTTCATTCACTTCCAGCACGCGCCCAGGAGCCGTATTTTGTGGGTGACACGTGGAGCGTTGGGTTAAGTGTCCTCCAGAAGGAGGCTGACCCCGAGGAATATCCGCGTTGCGAGCTATCGACCCGCACATGGGACCACAAGGGGCTGACATTCCTTTACCAGCTAACCAGCGCTACCTACGTTGAACCATGGCTAGAGCTCCGCAATGACGGGTGGGACTTGCCTCTCGGCCGGACAACAAGGGTCGGGCTCAGTACGATTGTAGGGGTGGTCGAATACGAACTTTCAGCAGACAGCGCCGGCACGCTTTTCGGATCGATCGATCAGAAGGTTGTAGGCAAGGACAACTACATTATCTTTCTGACAGCCCTTGGATACCTGCTTAACGCGCAGCAGGCAGGTACTACACTTAGCGTCCGCTTTGCAGGCAATGAGCCTGAGTGGTTGATCCCGGCTATGGATCAGTACGAGACCTATCAGGTGAAGCAAGCGATCGATCGCTGCGTGAGCAAGCTTCGGAGTCTGGGTTCCGACTATTACACCTTAGATGGCCAAAGGCAGGATGAACCGACATCGCCTTTTGCAGAGTAGCGGCTTAATGGCAGCTTTGCGCCTTCACTTCGGTCGTAGAACCCCATCTAAATGGCTCCTTAAACCTGCCGATCGCACCTTCGAGCCGCTTCCTCTGCAAGCCGTTATCAGATTCAGTCCCACAACGCGAAAGGTGGCAGAGTATGCCTTCTCTGGCGTGGTGCTCCGAGGAGAAGATCCAAATGCACCAAGTCTTACTTAGAATATCGAGAACTGCGGCTGGCAGCTGGCGAAGCCGTCCAACAATTGCTTCTCCCGGTCAGGCGCATCTTGCGGTCCACGCATCACCTGTCAATTGGATATCCTGTATTGCCCGGTAGCGATGGAGTACTGCTGAATCCTCTTGCGTAACAGAGTCGAAAACTGCATTATTCGTCAGAATTACCAATACAGCTCGGCTCTTGTTTCTAAGCTTGGGGGCGGGAATGCAGCGAAGAGCATTTCTAATGGCACCTCTGGTCGCCGCATTGGGTACGCACTCCACTTTTGCACAAGGCGTTTGCAGCAGCGACGGCCCTACGGCTGAAGAGATATTCGCAGAGTTGCTGGGAAAGCCGAAAATCCCAGTTTTTGACATTCTGGTAAAACGTGGCAGCGCAGCAAACTTCAAGGGCAAGCGCGCCGATGGCACGGAAACGGAAGAGGCCGGGATCGTCGGCGAACTTTTTCTCAACGGCAAGCGGATCGGCGATACCGTCGAAAATGACAAGCTTAAAATCCCTGTCGGCGACTATCCGGGTTATTTGAGGTATGTTTCGCAGAAGAACTTCGTCCAGGGCCCGTTCGGAAACATGGCGAACACCGGCGACTTCCTGCTGGAAGTCGGTAAAGTGGACAAGAGAACAGCAATCCTTCTGCATGGCGGCACGAAGCCCTGGCACTCCAGAGGTTGTCTTCTGCTCGGCGCCGTAAAGTCGAAAAAGGATGACAGCGGGGTGGTCGTCCGCTGGGTGGACGAAACAAACGCGCTTCGCGTTCTACGAAGGGCATTCTACGGCTCTGAGACGCCGAATGCATGCCCCAACACTGCAATTCGTATCAAGATCGTCTGAAACGTCTTTCACGGAACATTTTTCGTAGTTGGACATGGGGTCTCAGAGCCGTGTTGGAATCGGCAACCTTGCGGGGGGGTGAGGAATGCGCAAATTCATCCGAAGAAAGTCGGTGTGTTTGGCCGGCACCTTAGTCGGCGCGGTAGTTCTCATAAACCCGCCCGGTGCCCACGCGCAGGCGGTGCAGGCGCAGGACGGTGCCACACGAGGAGCGGATGCGTCCAATACGATCAAAGATGATCCGATCAGTTGGGATTCGCTGACGTTGGAAATTGCCCTTGCCAGAAAAACACTAGCCGATGAGCGCTTTCTGGCAAACGATCAGGTGGCAGCGAAACGAGGATATTGCACGGCGAAAACCGAGGTGGTCGGCGGACTGCAGCTGTCGACCGCAAAGGCGAATGCGCGCGAACTCCTTAAGGCCGACATCGATTACCGGCTGCTTCTGCTCGACCGGGGTATCGACTACTGGGGCGCTATCCAGACGCTAACGCCGGATTTGCCAAAGCCCAGGCTAGAGACGCTTGAAGGCCTCTTGCTGGATTTTGAAAAGATAAGCGCAGAGATCACGGTGGCGACACGCCAGATCGGCGCTGGCGACGTCGAAGCGGGCAAGCTCGAAGCGATCTCCCGTGAAATCGATGGCAGAGTGCAGGCGGAAACAGTCAATCAGCAGCGGATCGCCATCGAAAGGACTTTTCAGGAGGACCGGCAGGATTCGCTCGACGAGCGTGTTGTCGAACTGAAGAGAAACCGCCAGCGTCTGGAAAACCAGCTGGCTGCCGCGGTCGCCCAGGCTCGTGCCGCGTCGTCGCAACTGAACAGGGCTCTTGTCAATGCCGCGGCCTCGTCGCTCGGGGTGCCACCTGACGTGGTGCAGTCCGTCAAGGACGGCAAGCTTGACAGAGCTGTGCTTTCGGCAGTGACCAACTCGGATCTGCTTCAGTCGGCGGAATTTACCAGCGCGCTTGCGCAGGTCAGTTCAAGCAACGAAGTCATCGCAGGTTATGTCAAACAGGGCCAGGAACTGGTTCGGCAGGGGCAGCAGGCAAAGCGCCAGCTTGAAGGATACAAGGCTGATATTGAACTGGCGGCTCGCACCTATCGCAATCCTTCGATCGAAGGATTGGCCAAAGTCGGGGAGCAGATTTACGTCAGGCTCGACGATAAGACCAAGCGGGAGTGGGGAGAAAAGATACGGGCCGCCAAGCCCGTGATGGGGGCAATCGAACTAGCCCGGACCCTTGATGACACCAACCTTGTGGGTCATCTGCGCGAGGGCGCAGAACGTTATCTCGCCGGCAACGCCAATTTCGCACGCGAATATATCCGCTCGGAGATCGACCGATACGTAAAGTCCGCCGCCACGGAAGCACAGAGCCGGATTGGTCCAGAATACGCCAAGCTCTTAGGTGAAATCGCCAAGCTGAAACTGGACGACAAGGCAGTTGAACACCTGCTCGACCAGATCCTTCGATCCTGGCCGAAAGCAGTTTTGAATGAGCTTCCGGCGGCACTCGTTGAGGATATGTTGGGTATTGCCGCCGTTCCAAACCGAGATGCCCTCGAGAAAAAACTGCGCGAGCAGGGGCTGCGGCTCGTCAAGGAGCGCATCATCGTTCGCCGCGACAGGGTGGAATTTTATGACCGATCAACGCCGCCTCGATCGCCGGTGCGAACGATAAGATTGCCGGATCTGGGCGAGCTGCCGTCCAAGAATGAAATCGAACGGTACGGCATATCCGCTCAACAGGCTTTTGAAAATGAACTAGAGCGCTTGAGACGTGCCGAAGGCGATCTGCGGCAGCTGTTGTTGAAGCGGTTGCCGGAGGACGCCCTTGAAAATGCTTTACGGCGGTCGCTGGACGTGACCGGCCCTACGGCCGAAGCTGCCCGACGTGCATCCGATTTGAAGAACCGCGCGTGGCAATCGATCCTCCGTTCACTTCCTTCGGATAAAGACCGGCAGCAGGTTATCGAGCAGATTGCCAGTATGCATGTTGGGTCCGTCTATGTTGCGGAGTGGGAAAGCAGTAGGCAAGAACAGGCAGAAGCGGATCTTCGCCAATATTCTGGCACTCAGCCTCAGGAAGATGCTGCCGGAGGAGGACAAGGCCGTTCGGCGGAAGAGGCAATGGCCGAACAGGTGGCTATGATGGCGCTGAATGCCGTCGTCCCCGGCGCGAGCGTTGCCGTTGAGGTTGCGAAGTCGTTCGTCGCTTTCGGCGAGGCGATCGACAAGGCGAAGCGCCTTTCTTCCGAACTGCAGGCCAACCTGTCGGAAGAGTTGCAGCTCATTGAGATGATCAAGGAAGCGCGTCTTAAGCAGGTCGTGCTCGGCAAGGAGCGTGAAGTATCCGAAATCATGAAAGCTTCCGCCAAGGCGCAGTATGAGAGCTACCGGTTCGCGGTGACACAGGTCGGGACCAACCAAGACAAGGAGCGCAGTTACATCGCCATTCGCAGGAAGCTGGCCTTTTATATAGCAGAGCGCATGCGCGAGGAATTCGACGGTCTCGATCGTTCCCTCGGCCTATGGGCTGGCCGCCGAAACAGCCCGCGGGGCGTGATCGCGGAAATGGTCAAGACCGATCCGCAGAATTTGCGCCTAGCCCTCGACTCCGAAATCCATCTGTTCGACTGGCTGAACCGTGAACGGGAAAGCACAAGAACCGACGTTGACGGCCTTATGATGCATTGGCGTCAGTTGGTCCGGCTTTCCAAAGACCTGTGCCAGCGGCTCGGCTGTTCGACCGGAATTGGCGCGCTTGGCCAGGTCCACCAGACCGATGCCCTCAGACTGACGGATCTTGTCTCCGCGGAGGACTTGCGCCGGTTGCGTCGCTGGAAGGAATCAGGATCGAACCAGCCCTTAAATCTCACCGTTTTCCTGCAGCCCGACGGACGCTTTTTGCCCCTTGCGGTCGACAATGTCCGCGTGGTGGATGTCCGTATCGGAACACGTTGGCCGAGCGGCAGGTTGAGTGCTCTCACCAGAGTTCTACTTTCGCACCCGGGGGTAGGCTACATCCAGAGCGGAGGCACGGTTACCCGCGAGGTTCTTCTTCCGGTTCAGCGTTGGGGCCATGCGACCCCCGAGACTTTTGATACGCAGGAACTGCTGCGCAGCTGGCAGGGAGCTGGCCGCCTGCGTGAGTTTGAAGGATATCCGCTTTATTCGGCTTGGAGGATAACGCTCGAACCTGTGGAGGAGAATCTCAAGTCCGAAGAGATCTGGATCCGGTTTGGTTACCGCTACATCGACCGCGCTAACATCGCGACCGAACGGCAGTATGTCGACTCAACCGAGGATGGACCTGCCGGTCTTTTCGAACCCGCGATTGTCTGGCAGAACGATAAGCCCGAGGCGCTGGTAAACATCGACGGACGGCCCACACGCGTTTCGCTCCCTGCGAGCGGTCAAGTCAATTTGCCGTTCGATGTCCTATCGCTGCTCAATACCCGGCCTCCCGAAAAATCAGACGCTATCTGCGAGGACCTGCCAGGCCCAGCCAGCCTGGCACCAGCACCGGCACTGGTGACCGATCTTCAGGTCGTTGCGGTGTGCAAACCAGACGAAGACATGAAGCGGATGCTCCTGGCCCACTATACGGAGAGGCAGCGCAATAGTTCTGAGGGTTCTGCCCACCTAGATCCTGAAGCCATGGCAATGGCGGAATTCGCGCGCCTGAAGGCCAATGAATGCAGCGAACCCAGACCGATCAGTGCCTTGGAGGTCAGGCCATGAGGAATTATTCTGGCATATTGGTGACGATGCTGCCGCTTCTCGTTGGCTTTTCGGGAGTTGGATGGGCCCAGGACGCGGTCCGTATCGTGGACGGGCGGATAAACGTTCGCGACGGTGAGCTACGCCCGGTTTTTCTCGACGATCTCAAATTTTACCCCGGGACGAAAGTGAAGCTGGACGTTGCATTCCGCGTAGACGTCATGCGCTGGATGTACGAAACGCGGGCATGCTGGGCCGAGGTGTTCGGCGGCGTCTGGTGCAAATATATCAACCAGAGTTCGGGAAGCGGAATTCGGCAGGACGCGGCGCCGCTAATCATGGACCTGTTCGAGGCTGCGGGAGGACCGATGGCTTCCCCTGTCAGAACCGCGCCGGCGCGCATCTTGGCAAACACCAGTTACTTTGACGCGTCCGCGCATCTGCCGCCGAATACCGACACGTTTTCCATCGTTCTTGATGATGCAGACATCCAGGATGCTTTCAACCGCGGCTATACGTTGCGGGGGCGCGTTGCCACGAATTACAGAAGTGGGGACTCCTACCCGCCAGTCGTTCGCAGTCCGTGTGCACCGCACCGGAACAACGAACACTGCAGCCAGGGAGAATATGTCATCAACATCACCGCTGTAGACACGAGTGAACGCGAAAAGATGCTTGAACGATATCTGGCGCGCAAACGCAGCTACAGCGAGATCTCCGGTCCTGACGTCATCGACCGCTTCATGCGCAGCGAGGTTTCGGATGGCACGATTAAGTCCAGACCGCGGGTTCAACGCGCCGCCGAGTTGCTGGTACAGCACGCACGTGAACATCACCAGACCCAATCCGGGGTAAAGAACGAGGATCTCAGGCAGATTCTGGAGTTTGCGGTTTCCCTCGATCAAGAGAACGTTGATGCCCGTAATAATCTGGTCCGGTATCACATCGAAGCGGGAAATCTGGCGCAGGCGAAGGAGCGCGGTGCCGAGAACCTAAAAAAGTTCAGCGAGGCCTACGAGACCGGCAGAAAGGACAGCGACACGTTAAAGGGCCTTGCGCAGTCGCTCCGCAACGGTGGCCAGATCATGCTCAAAGACCGTGCTGCAGTCGACCTTGCAGATGTAGAGGCAGCCAATGGGTTTTTCGAGAAGGGGCTGGCCGTCTGGGCCGAATACGAAAGTGCAGGGCATCCTGTCGACGCCGCTGTGCGGATCGAAATCGCGCAACTCCATGTCGATCAGGCGCGCGTCCTGGGGCTGATCCGGACAGCCACTGCCCAACTACGTGCAATTAGGAAGCTCGAACTGGCGCGCCTGCAGCTTCCCAAAAAGGGAACCGGAACACCGACAGCCGTCTCTGGTGCGCATTTTCTGACCGCATCCTTTTTTCAGCCGCTTGCGGAGGTCGCGAACTCGCGTGTATTTGTCGGCTACCTGCCTTCCGAACATCTCAGCCCGCTTCAGGTCAGACATTCGACCGGAGAAATCCTGTTTAGGGGTCTCGACGCCGGCAGACCGTTATACTGGAAATGGTCGTCGCGCCGTGCGTTGAGCAAGGAGCAGGTCGTTTCGCTGCCGGCGGACCTGACACTCAAGGACGGTCGTTTTTTTGGCGAAGGGCTTATCGGCATTGACGCCAACAAAGGAAAACTGGTGACGGTTAAAGAAGGGATTGCGACGACGCTGGCTTCCGATATCGAGGGGGACGTTCGGTGGAGTACAGCGCCGGACGCCATGGTAGTAGCCTACACCCGGTCTGCGTCAGATGGAAAGGTGGCGATTTGGCGAGGCGAGAAGTCGATGGTGTTGGAGACTGGTTCTGCAACTATCGAGGGCGTCGCCGTATCGCCGTCTGGAACCCATGTTCAGGTTCTGCGTAGAGTGGAGTCGGGCTTAGAAATAGTACTCGTTGATTTGGAGAAGCTGGCGAGGGGTGAAGAAGGAAGCTCGACTGATCATCGGTTCCCGATATCAGATGACGTGTCACCAGAACTGCTGTTCACACAGGATGGACTTCACGCGCTGCAGCAGACATCGACGCACCTCACGATCCTGCCGGCATCAGGCGGCGAAATGAGAGTTGTTGCGCTGCCTGCAAACTCATCCATCCACGCTGTGGGTGGCGGTCGGCTGGCGATCATCAACGGCGATGGAGCAGGGATGGCGGGTTCGATTTCCTCGCTGGACACCACCGAGGCCTACGAATCGGCTGTTCCAGTTGTCCGGTTCGGCGACGCATCGCTGCCGCAGATGAAAACGCTGAACTTTCTTGCAAGGATTCCTGCAGGGGAACTGGTTGTGACGGGCCAGGCATCTTCGGATCAGGCCGCCGAGGCGCCGCTTGTCCTTCTGGCGAAAGAGCTGCCCGCAGTCCTGCAGGTCCACTCGGTAACCGGTCCGCAGGTGCCCGAGCAGCGGGTTGCTGCATGGCGGCATGGCGACGCTGTGCTTCTCCCGGGGGGCAAGTTTATGGCGATCCGCGACCGTCAGGCGAGGAAACTCCGTTTGGTCGACCTCTTCAATTCCATCGACGTCGACAGTTTCCCGGGTGAGACCACGAAGCTGGGAAATCCCGTCGCAGACATCATACCGATCGCTGGATCGCAGACGGCCGGATTTTTCCTGATCTTACGCGATCCGGTTACCGATGGGGTGGTCTCCGTGACAACGTACACGGAGCCAAAAAAGGACTCGGGTCTGAGCTACGAGTTGCCGGAAGCTGTCATGCCATCAGGGTCGAAGGCAATTTGGAAGTTTCTCCGCCAGCCTACGGGCCATCTTGTATTGGACCAAGTCCGTGTCACCTTCATTGCTGTGGATCCCAACTCTTCCCGGGCCACTCCGGATCCGCAGCTTACACGCGAGGAGCATGATGAAGCAGCAGCAGCGGGTCCTGTCAAACTGGTGACAATTGAGGGGACTGGAAGAGTGTCCGCTGGCGAGCGTCAGGCCGGCCATGCCGAGAATGTCGTTGCCCTGCTGGGCGATGGCATAATCGAACAACGTGCAACCGGCTTTGCCTTCCTCGGGCCGGGAGCAGAACCTGTCTATCTCGACGATTGTGGTGCAACGACGCTCATTGGTGACTGCGACGAGACTATGCTTGGATTCTCCGCCGATGGAAACACCGTGACGGTTGCACGACAGGGACGCGAGGCCCTTGATCTCGCCGCATGGTCTACTTCGCCGATGAAGGGGATTTCGATCGATTGGCAATGCAGGTCCTGCAGAGCCGTTACCCAGAGCGCGTTCGATAATCTGGACAGAGACTTTGTGGGTGCCCAGCCCTACGCGACCTTCGCCATGGATTCAGGTGGGCGCGTCCTGACAGCCTTCGAAATGGGGCTCGGTCTGGGTGCGCCGTCCGACGACAGGTGGTTGCGCAAGATACCCTTTGCCAGACCGGTTG
>CALSAF010000031.1:0-35726 GCA_943372805.1 Rhizobium sp. Q54 | reverse complement strand
CCAGGAACCATCCGGAACCAGGGCGGCCTTGCCCGCCGAGAAGAGACCGACGGCCTGGAGGTTGCCCGCCTGCTCCTGCGAAACGCTGAAGCCATGCTTCAACGAGAGATCACGCAGCCAGGTCAGCGTCTCCGCCAGCTTCGGATCGTCATAGAGATACTTCGTGCCCCAGGGCTGATCGATGAACTTCGCACCATAGGATGCAGCGAAGTGGCTCCACTGCGTCTGGCCATATCCATCGGCCGGATTGGTTGCCAGACCGTAGACCTCGATGTTCTTCGGGTCGAAGCCTTCCTCGTTGCCCCGCTTGCCATTCCTGTCGATGGTGAGCTTGGCGAGGATCTGCTGGAAAGTCCCACCGTCCTTCGGGTTCCAGGTCATGTTGCGGAGGTCATCCTCCGTCACGCCCGCGTCGGCGAGCATCTTCTTGTTGTAGGCATAGGCGATCGTATCCCAGTCCTTCGGCAGACCGAACTGCTGGCCATCCTTGTTCCAGGCCTCGGCAAGACCCGGCAGATAGGCCTTCATGTCGACCTTGTCGGCGGCAATCTTCTCGGTGAGGTCGACCATGACGCCATTGGCCAGGAATTCCGGGAACCGGCTCAGATGGTTGACAAAGACATCGGGTGCGGTGCCCGAGACGAAGCCCGTGGTCAACGTCTGCCAGTAATTGTCCCAGCCATCCTGCTTGATGGAGATCTTGATCCCCGGATTGGCGGCTTCGAACTTGTCGGCGCATTTGCGATAGACCGGCGCCTGGTTGCCGTCCCACATCCAGTAGCTCAGCTCAACGTCAGCCGCCTGGGCAGAGGTTGCCAAAGCCCCCGCCAGCATGGTGGTCGACAACATGGTCGCGATTGCAGTTTTCATCATCACTCCTCCTGATTTCCCGATGATTGATTGCGGGTTACTTCATCCCTGTCGTCTGCAGGGATTCCACGATGCGCCGTCCGAAGAAGGCGAGTACGAACAGAACCGGTATGATCGAAAGGCCGACCGCAGCCATCAGGCCCGTCCAGTCGGGCGTGCCCTGGCCGGTCTGGCTGAGGAAGTCGGACAGCGCGACAGCCATGACGCGCACGCTTTCATCGCGACCGGTCAGGAACGGCCAGAAAAACTCGTTCCAGGCATTGATGGTCAGCAGGATGGCGAGCGTTGCGATCGGCCCCTTTTGCAGCGGCAGCGCGATCTTCCAGAAGATCTGGAATGCGGAGCATCCATCAAGCTTCGCAGCCTCTTCGAGTTCCTTAGGCGACGAGATGAAGAACTGCCGCAGGAAGAAGATGGCGAACGGAGACATCAGGATCGACGGCGCAACCATGCCCTGGAAAGTGTTGATCCAGCCGAGCTCCTTCACGAGAATGAAGTTCGGGATGAACAGAACCATGGCCGGGATCATGGTCGCCGCAACAAAGGCATAGAAAAGTACCGAACTGCCGGGAAACTTCATCCGGGCAAAGGCGTAACCGGCCAGAGCCGAGAAGAAGAGCTGTCCGCCGACGACCAGCACCGTGTAGATGACGCTGTTGCGCAGGGCGACGAGGAAATTAATCGGCGAGGCATTGACCGATGTCAGCACCACATCGGTCGGCAGCCCCATCACGCGGCTGAAATTTCCAAGGATCGCGTCCGGCGGCAGAAGTGCCGTGGATGTCTGGAAGATTTCCTGCGGATGAGTCAGCGCGGTTTTCAGCGCCATCCAGAGCGGCAGCAGCGAAATGAAGGCAAACACGCCAAGGACCGCGTAGCCGAGGATCGCCCAGGGGGAAAGTCTGTTCATGACCGCCTCCTCACGCCAGGTCTGACTGCCCGCCACGCAAGACCCGCATCTGCAGGAGCGTGACGAGAATGAGGATAGTGAACAGGACCATCGACGCGGCGGAGGCAAAGCCCATCCGGTTGAACCGGAATGCCTGTTCGTAGATGTACCAGAGGACGACGCGGGTCGATTCCGCAGGGCCACCGCCCTTGGTGGCAACCGCGACGACGTCGAAGATCTGGAAGGAACCGACGACGGATGTGACGAGGATGAAGGCGAGAACCGGCCGCAGCAAAGGCAGCGTGATATGCCGGAACATCGCGAACTCGGAAGCGCCTTCCAGACGCGCTGCCTCGTAGAGATCCTTCGGGATCGCCTGCAGACCAGCGTAGAAGAGCAGTGCCGTCAGCCCCACATGCCGCCAGATCGATATGCCAGCGACAGAGATGAGCGCCTGGTCCGGGGAACTCAGGAAACCCTGACGGGCCACGCCGATAAACTCCAGCCAATGGTTCGTCAGGCCAAGCAACGGATCAAGCATCATCAGCCAGATCAGGGCCGCAACGACATTGGAGAGAAGATAGGGTGCGATGATGATCGCCCGCACGGTGACGCCACGCGCCAGTCGATCCGCCAGTACGGCAATCAGGAGACCGAGCGCCGTCTGTACCGGGATGTTGTAGACCACATAGAGCAGGGTCAGACGCAGCGAATCCCAGAATTTCGGATCTGAAAAGAGACGGACATAGTTGTCGAACCCGATAAAGCGGGGCGCCCGCAGCATGTTCCAGTCGGTGAGACTGATCTCCATCGCCCGCACGGTGGGGAGAAGATAGAAGAGAACAAAGCCGATCAGCGCCGGCAGGATGAAGAGATAGCCGACAGCCCATTCGGGCAGCCGCCGCTTGCGCCGGCCTTCGCGATTCCGACGCGGTTTTCCAGATTCCGAAACGGCGACCATCTGTCCTCCCTCCATAGTCAGCCCTCCAGCTGACACGTGTTATCCTCACTTAACGAGATTACTAACACGTGTTAGTATGAGTACGAGACGTTTGGATGATTGTCAATCGCCAACAGGGGTGCATAACGATCCGCGACAGGCGCTTTCGAGAGTGAATCGATCAGGGAGGCAAGACATTCATGGTGGCCAAGGTAACCAGTTGGGACGTTGCGCGCATGGCAGGCGTCTCGCGCACGACGGTCTCGATGGTTCTCAACAAGTCGGAAACGGTCAGCCTTTCGGACGAGACCCGCCGTCGCGTGCTGCAGGCCGCCAGCGATCTCGGCTACAAGCCGAACTCCGCCGCCCGCATGCTCGTGCGCGGCGATACGGAAACCATCGGGCTCATCATCTCGGACCCCGCCATCCTGCCGATTGACGCCTTCATCCCCCAGCTCATGCACGGGATCAGCCAATGCAATCGCGAACACGGCTATCATGTCCTCCTCGAGGGCATCACGGCCGGGAACAGTGCAAACCCTTACGAAAGCATGGTGGAATCCCGCCGGATAGACGGCATGATCGTGCTCAATCCCCGCAGTGACGATCCCAATCTGCGCGACCTGATCGACCGAGGATATCCGGTGGTGCTCGTCGGCTCCGTTCGGCATCCGGACGAACTATCCGTGAACTTCACCACGAGCGAAGGCATATCCGCAGCGGTCGAGAACCTTGTCGGGCTAGGCCACCGGAAGATCGGAACCGTGCCCTTCTCCAGAGCGGGCCTGATCGGAACGGACGTACGACTGGCCGTCCTTCGACGAGAACTCGCCAATCACGGGATCGAGCTGCCGGACAGCCACGTCGAGCACGCAAATTTCAGCGCCGAAAGCGGTCATCACGCCACACGCCGCCTGCTGGAGCGCCATCCGGACATTACGGCAATCATGGCCGGCAACGATACGATCGCCATCGGCTGCATAAGCGCGGCCCATGCTCTCGGAAGATCGGTGCCCGAGCACCTGTCGCTCGTCGGTTTCGACAACCTTCCATTCTCGCCCTGGCTGACGCCCGCATTGACGACGATCAATGTCGACGCGTCCCTGCAGGGCAAGATTGCGGCAGAGCTTCTGATCAAGCGCCTGCGCGGCGAGCCAATCACGGAACGCCAGATCAAGCTGCCGACAAGTCTCGTGCTGCGAGCCTCGACGGCACAAGTGACCTGAGACCCGACTGTTCTCCAGAATTTGGTAGAGGCCGTCACATCAAGGAGACGGCCTCTACCAAATTCTGTAGCAAGTTCAGGGGCTCAGGTCAGTTCCAGTCTTTGCGACGATAAATCAGCCTCAAAACGCAAAAACCGCCCCCGTTGGATGGGAGCGGTTATTGATTTATGTTTTATTTGGTTGCGGGGGCCTGATTGCACGGAGACTTGTAAAATGGACCGCCTTGAACGGGATCGCGGCGATCCCGCTCATTCTCAATCTCCGTCCGAACATCGTCTATCTGAGTCCAGGCAAAACGCTCGCACCGCAATGGCTGGCATGGCTCCACTGGAAGGCAATCCGCGTCTGTCGCTTTCGCGAGCAGTGATCGCGATTCTCCCGTCCAAGGTCGAGCACAGGTAACGCATTCATCCACCAATCGGGCACACAAACATGCCATCACGCCGACCATGGCCCAACAAACAGGACGTCGAATTGTTGGGCAACAAGCCGCGCCTCTCGTGGCTTGGAAATTTGGGAAACTGATACTCGCGAGGCCATTCGATGGCTCAGAGCTGTCCTGCTGAATCCCGAATTAGACACGCGACGGGATCGGCAACCATGCTCGCGCGATCAATACGGAATGGGTGGTGGGGGGGGAGACCGATCAGCCAATTGCGGAAACATCATATCGCCGAAGTATGCCCGCGATTTTTTCGTCCTGCTCCGGATCGGGAAGAAGCGCCGGCTGTCGGCTCGCACCGACGGAGGCATCCTGAAGGAAGAGCGCACGTTTCACCATCGCCGGCGCGAAGCCGAGCGCATAGAGATCGGTGCGGAACGCTGTAAAGATCGCCTGCTGGCGCTCGGCCTCGGCTATATCGCCACTGTTGTAACTCTTGAGTATCCCGGCAAGCACATTGGGAAGCGCATTGCCAAGACCGGAAATGCAGCCGGCCGCACCATTCTGCAGCGCCCAGAGCACGAGATGGTCGGGGCCGGAATAGACTTCGAAACCGGGCATCTCACGGGACACCGCGAGATAGGCTTCGAGCGTCTCCTTGGCTCCGCCCGAATCCTTGATGCCGGCAATATTGCCATGCGCAGCAAGCTTGCGGGCCGTTTCCGGCTCGATGTGATTCTGCGTGCGAGCGGGGATGTCGTAGAGATAGATCGGGGTCTTCACCGCATCGGCAACCGTTGAGAAATGCCGTATCAGACCATCCTGGGTGCAGGCGATGAAGAAGGGCGTGATGACGGCAATCGCCGTTACGCCGATGCGGTCGAACTCCTTCGCCAGCTTGATCGTCTCGAAGGTCGCCGGCATGCCAGCATTGACGATGACATCGACCTTGCCGCCAACTTCGTCGACCACGGCTTCCGCAAGCGTCACCTTTTCCTCGAAGGTCAGCGCGGTGAAATCGCCATTGGTGCCGGCGCACATGATGTTGTTGCCGGCTGCCACCTGACGGCGCACCTGCGCGCGCGTGGCTTCGTAATTGATCGTCTCATCCTCGTTGAAGCAGGTGACGAGCGCGACGAAGGCCTTTTTCGACATGATGGTGTTCTCCGGAATTTTCTGACTTACGAGGCGCGGCTGAGACGGGCAGCGCGATTTTGAGCCTGAACGTCGGGATCGGGATCAAGCCCTGCCGCGAGCAGCGCCTGGGTATAGGGGTTCTGTGGTGTCTCGAAGATCTCACGCACGGTTCCGAGTTCCACCACCTCGCCTTTCTGCATGACCATCACATGGTCCGCAAAGTCACGCACGACGGGCAGATCATGGGCGATGAAGATGAAGGCGATGCCCATCTCCTTGCGCAGCTTGTCGAGGAGCGCGATGACCTGCGCCTGGACCGAAACGTCGAGCGCGGAGACCGCCTCGTCGCAGATGATCAGCTGCGGCTCGAGCGCAAGCGCCCGGGCAATCGCGATGCGCTGGCGCTGGCCGCCGGAAAACTGGTGCGGATAGCGGCCCATATGCTCCGGCCCGAGCCCGACCTGGGTGAGCAGTTCGGCGACCCGCTCTCTCCACTTAGCCTTCGGCAGAATGTCTGGATGGATGACCCAGGCTTCCGAGATCAGCTGGTAGACCGTCATGCGCGGATTGAGCGACTGGGTCGGATCCTGAAACACCATTTGCAGATCGCGGCGCAGTTTGTAGAGCTCTGCCGGCGACAGCTGGAAAAGATCGCTGCCCTTCCAGAGGGCGGAACCGGAATCAGGCTCATCAAGGCGCAGCAGAATACGCGCAAGTGTGGACTTGCCCGAACCACTTTCGCCGACGACGGCAAGTGTCTCCCCCGCCAGCAGATCGAACGAGACACCCTTGAGCGCAGCGAAGGCACCATAATTCTTGCGCACGTCGCGCACGCTCAGAACCGGTTCGGCACCCTTCAGCGGTTTATGCATCTCGCCCTTGCCGGGCGCCGCTGCGATCAGCTTTCTTGTATAGGGATGCTGCGGGTTCTTGTAGACCTCGCGCACCGTGCCGGCCTCGACCAGAACGCCCTTTTCCATCACCACGACACGGTCCGCGATCTCGGCAACGACGCCGAGATCGTGTGTGATGATGAGAACGGCCATTCCGGTCTCGCGCTGCAACTCCTTGAGAAGCGCCAGCACTTCGGCCTGCACGGTGACATCGAGCGCGGTGGTCGGCTCGTCCGCGATCAGCAGATCAGGCCGCAAGGCCAGTGCCATCGCGATCATCACGCGCTGACGCTGGCCGCCGGAGAATTCGTGAGGATACTTGTCGAGTGCATGCAGGGGATCGGGAATGCCGACGCGGCCAAGAAGCCGAAGCGCCTCGGCCTGCGCCCTGGTCGCATCCGTCCCATGGGTCGTCAGCGCCTCACGGATCTGCCAGCCAACGGTGTAGACCGGATTGAGATGGCTGAGCGGATCCTGGAAGATCATGGCTATGCGGCGACCGTTGATCTCACGCCGCTCCGACAGCGGCATCCTCAACAGATCCACACCGTCGAGCAGGATTTCGCCCGAACTGATACGTCCCGGCGGCATGTCGATCAGGTTCATGATCGCCGAGGACGAGACCGATTTGCCAGACCCACTTTCGCCAAGGATCGCCAGAGTCTCGCCGCGATCGAGATGATAAGACATGTCGCGCACAGCCTTCACGACGCCGACGGCCGTATGGAACTCGACTGAGAGATTGCGGACTTCGAGCAGATGGTCAGCCATTCTTGGCCCCTTTCATTTCCAGACGCCAGCGCTGTACGGGGTCGAGCGCGATCCGCAGCCAGTTGGAGAGGAGGTTCAGCGACATCGTCGTCAGGATGATCGCAAGCCCCGGCCAGAAGGAGAGCCACCAGGCATTTGTCAGATACTGGCGCCCTTGGCTGATCATCAGGCCCCAGGTGATCTCCGGTGGCTGAATGCCGATGCCGAGGAAGGAAAGCGCGCTTTCCGCCAGCATGACATAGGCGAAGTCAAGGGTGGCAAGCGTGGTAAGCGTTGGCAGGACCACCGGCAGGATATGTCGAAACACAATCCGCTTGCTTGACGCCCCCATGACACGAGCCGCCTGCACGAACATGCGCTCCCGGATTTCCAGCACCTCGGCCCGCGTGGTGCGCAGATAGACGGGGATACGGGTGACGGCGAGCACCATCATCAGGTTCAGGATCGAAGAGCCGAGGATGTAGAGCACGATCACGGCAATCAGCAGCGACGGGAACGACATGATGACGTCGGCGAGCCGCATGATGATCTGGCTCATACGCGGCGAGGAAAAGCCGGCGATGAGACCGAGCACCGTTCCGGTGACCGCCGAAATCAGAACAGCGCCCGCTGCCACCATGATCGTGTTCTGGGTAGCAACGATGATGCGGGCCAAGAGCGGACGGCCGAGCGCATCGGCGCCCATCCACCACACCCAAGCCTTTTCAAAATCGAAGGGTGCTGCGTTACGACCGCGTAAGTTCTGCTTGGTGGCAAGGTCGCCGAGCCAGCTCGGGCCGATGATCGCCATCACGAGGATGATTAGCAAAAAGATCGCCGCGCAAAGCGCGAACTTGTCGGCCAGCAGCATGCGGAACATGCGCTTGAAGAAGGGAGGTTCGTCGATGATGGCGGTGGCGTCTGGAGACATCGGCTTCTCCTCAATTCCGGATACGCGGATCGAGAAGCGCATAGGCAAGATCGATCAGCAGGTTCATGAGGAAGATGGCGAGCGCCGTCACGAGAATTGCAGCCAGCACCACATTGAAGTCACGCTGCAGGATGGAATCGATCATCAGCTTGCCGACGCCTGGAAAGCCGAAGATCGTCTCGATGATCACGGCCCCGTTCAGAAGGCTCGCCGCCTGGTCGCCGATGACGGTGATGACAGGCAGCATGGCATTGCGCAGCGCGTGGACAAAGATGATCGGGGTCGATTTCACACCCTTGGCGCGCGCGGTTTTGACGTAGGCCGACGAAAGCGCCGAGATCATCGAGCCACGCACCACCTGCACGATGATGCCGAAGGGTCTGACGAAGAGTACGCCTATCGGCAGGATCCAGTGCCAGATCGTGCCGATGCCCGATGTCGGCAGCCAGGAGAGGTTCACGGCGAAGACGACGATTGCAACGATGGCCAGCCAGAAATCTGGAACGGAAGCTCCGACAAGGGAGACGATCGAGGAAAAGCGGTCGAAGAAGCCGCCTGCCCTAAAGGCGCCAAGCGATCCGACAACGATGGCTGCGACCGTCACAAGGCTCATCGTGATGACGGCAAGCCAGAGCGTCCAGACAAAGGCCTCAAGCACCACATCGAGCGCTGGTCGCGCCTTGCGTAGGGATTCGCCGAGATCGCCGGTCACGACATCGCCGACATAGCGACCAAACTGCACCATCAGGGGATCGTTGAGGCCATGCAGTTCCCGGAACTGGTTCTTCATCTCTTCCGACGCTTCGACCGGCAGGAAGAGTGCTGCCGGGTCACCAGTCAGGCGGGAGAGGAAGAAGACCATGACCAAAAGTCCGATCAGGGAGATCAAACTGGCCACGGCGCGTTTTCGGATGAAGCTCAGCATGGCGTCCTCGGAGAAAACAGTGCGGCGGGATCATCCCGCCGCAGGACTTGCTTTTAAGGAGCGGAGTACCGCCCGCAGCTACTTGATCTTGATCTCGGAGAGCTGGAGCATGGAATTCGTCGCCATTGTCGGCTTGAAGTCCAGACGCTCGGAGACCCGCGAGAAGCCGACCATGTGGAACAGCAGCACATCGGCGACCACATCGTCATGCAGATAGGCGATCAGTTCCGACCAGAGCTTCGCACGCTCATCGCCGACGGCAGCGGAGGCGCGCTTGATCAGGTCATCGACCTTTGGATCGGAGAAGCCCGACTGGGTGCCATCAGTTGCATACTTGAAGAACATCGAGAAGGACGGATCCCCCTTCGAGTTGTCATGCATGGCGGCGACCAGCTGCGGACCACGACCTTCAGCAAAAGGCTTCGAGTAGTATTGCTCGTGCTCGGCGACTTCGACCATCTTGAGCTCAACCTTGAGACCGACTTCCTGCAGCTGCTGCTGGATCGCTTCCATGATCTCGGTGACGTTCGGGAAGTTGGCAGAACGTGCGATGATCGTGATCGGCGTATCAACCTTCACGCCGTCCGCTTTTGCCTCTTCGATCAGCTTTTTCGCAGCTTCGGGATCATAGGCCGGCACCTTGACGTCCTTGTTCCAGCCGAGTGTCGGCGGCGGTACGATGGCCGTCGCAAGAATGGCGCTTTCAGGCACAAGCGTTCCCAGGAAGGCCTGACGGTCGATCGCGAGATTGAGAGCCCGGCGCACGCGGATATCGTTCAACGGCTCGATGTTATGATCGACACGCAGATAGACCGTTTCGCTATCCAGATAGGAGAAGTCGGTCGCCGGATTGGTGGCGTCGAGCTGCGAGATGGAAGGCGAGAGATCGGCTTCGCCCGCCTGCACCATCGCGGCGCGAACGGCCGGGTCGGCACGGAACAGATAGGTCGCTTCGGTTACCTCAGGCTTCGCACCCCAATAGTCGTCTCGGCTGCTCAGAACGATCTGCTGGCCGGGCGTCCAGTTGGTAAGCTTGAACGGACCGGTTCCGACGGGCTCGCGAACGAATTCGAGCGGAGTTTCTTCCGGAACGATGGTCACCAGGGTGAGGAGCAACGGCAGGATAGGCTGAACCGGATCGACCTTGAAATCAACCGTGTAGTCGTCGACGACAGTCGGCGTAACGGTCATGCCGCCAAAGTACCGACGCGACTCGCAGGTGTTCTTGTCGCTCATGATGCGATCGAAGCTGTGCTTCACATCCTTGGCATCAAAACCGGTGCCATCAGAGAACTTCACACCCTGACGCAGATGGAAACGCCAACTGCCATCGGCATTCTGCTCCCACTTTTCGGCCAGACGCGGCTGAACGCCGGTGCCGCCACGCACATCGAGCTCGGTCAGCGTCTCACTGACATTCTCCATGATGATGCGGCCGATATTCGAGCGCGTCGCCATGCAGGGCTCAAGCAGATCCGCCTCTTCTGCCAGCACGACCTTGATCGGGCCGGACCCGGCATAAACAGGCGACAGGGATGTGCCCATGATCAGGGCACACAGCAATGCAGTCTTTCTCATTTCCATTCTCCTCCCAGATGAATTCACTTTGAAGCCTTCACGCCTCGCGAGCACACAGTCATCAGCGCTGCGAGGCAGATCAGAACAGCGCCGACCGGTGCGACCAACCGCCCACACCTCGCCTCCGCCTGCACGACAACCTCCCGCTCCGACCTCCACGCCACGCCAGCATGACTGAAACATCCAACTTCCAGCAATTTTTGTCAAATCATTTCACAATGTAAAATTTAACAGCGCCGCGACAATAGAATTAATTCATATTTTTCAATATTTTATGCTGAACAATTTCTGGATGCTGCAAAATCTAAGACATAAATAAACTTGACAACTTTACAAAATTGACCGATCTCGATGAGCAAGAGGAGCACTCCATGACACCTGATGATATTGCCCGGCGCATGAACGGAATACTCACGACGTCGGATTCCGGTCGGGCCGAGGCCTATCTTCCGTCGCCGATGGTACAGAACCACGCATCCTTCCTGCACAGGCAGGCAGACGGCACCCTGATCTGCGCATGGTTTGGGGGATCGCTTGAAGGAAAGTCGGATATTTCCATCTACGCTTCCGTCCTCACGACAGACGCACCTGCCTGGGGCCCGCCTCAGCGATTAAGCTTCGACCCGGATCACTCCGAGCAGAACCCCGTCCTGTTTCAAGCGCCAGATGGGCGTCTGCTTCTGTTCCACACCTCCCAGCCATCGGGAAACCAGGACGAATGCCGGATCCGCATGACGGAGGTCACGACCGACGCAACCGATCCGACCCGCTTGACCGCGACCGAGAGCCGCTATCTCGACCTGCCGCGCGGCAGCTTCGTACGGGCGCCATTGGTGATCCGAGCCGATGGTGCGTGGCTTCTGCCGATTTTTCGTTGCATTACCCGCCCGGGCCAGAAGTGGAACGGCAGCCATGATACGGCAGCCGTTGGCATTAGCGAAGACGGCGGCGCAACCTGGCGGCTGGAGGAACTCGAACAGTCAATCGGCTGTGTGCACCTATCGCCTGTGTCTCTGGGCAAATCGGCCATGGCCGCCTTCTTTCGCCGCCGCCAGGCCGATTTTGTCTATCGGACCGAGAGCACCGACGAAGGCCGAAACTGGAGCATCCCGGCACCGACCGACCTGCCCAACAATAATTCGTCCATCGCAGCGATTGTTTTGCACGACGGGCGTATTGCAATCATCTGCAACCCCGTCAACGCTGCGACCTCTGCGGACCGTCGCACCTCCCTCTACGACGAACTCGGAGAGGAAGACGACAGGCCGGAGGCTGACCCGACCGGGGGCTGCGCGCCCATCTGGGGCGTGCCGCGCGCACCTGTAGCGGTCTGTATTTCGAGCGATGGCGGATTGACGTTCCCCCAGCGTATTGAAATCGAGACAGGTCCAGGAACCTGCCTGTCCAACGATTCCACCGATGGACGAAACAAGGAAATGTCCTACCCCTGGCTGCTGGCCGGCCCGGATGGAACACTGCACATCGCCTACACCTATCATCGACGTGCGATCAAATATGTCCGGCTCGCCCCCGGCTGGGATCGCTTCGAAAACGGAGAATGACATGAGCGACATCATCGGCATCACCATGGGCGATCCCTGCGGCGTCGGCCCAGAGATCTCGGTCCGCGCCCTGGCCGAGATGTCGGCCACCGATCGTGCAGCAACACGCATCTACGGCAATCTCGCGACGCTCAATGCCGCGCGCGACGCGCTGGGACTGTCCATCGATCTCGTGGCCCATGTCATCGACATCGACGTCGAAGGCGCCCCATTGCCGTGGGGCACATTAAGCCCGATCGCGGGCGATGCCGCCTTCCGCTTCATCGAAAAGGCAGTGCGCGATGCCGAAGCCGGAACGATCGGCTGTATCGTGACGGCGCCGATCAACAAGGAAGCCCTGAACCTTGCAGGCCACCATTATGATGGCCACACCGGCATGCTGCGCAGCCTGACTGGCTCGAAGGCCGCTTACATGCTGCTCGCCTCGGAACGTCTGAAGGTCATCCACGTCTCGACGCATGTCTCGCTGCAGGAAGCGATCCGCCGGGCGACGACCGAGCGCGTGCTGGCAACCATCAAGGCCGGCAACGACCATCTTAAGCGCATAGGTTACGACAAGCCCCGCATCGCGGTTGCCGGCGTCAATCCGCATTGCGGCGAAAACGGCCTCTTTGGCACCGAAGACGACGACCAAATCGCACCGGCCGTCGCGGCTGCACGCGCCGAGGGCATCGACGTGCACGGCCCGATCTCAGCCGACACGGTTTTCCATCGGGCTTATTCCGGCGCCTTCGATCTCGTCGTCGCGCAATATCACGACCAGGGCCATATCCCGATCAAACTCGTCGCCTTCGACACGGCCGTCAACGTCTCGGTCGAACTGCCGATCGACCGCACCTCGGTCGACCATGGCACGGCCTTCGACATCGCCGGCAAGGGGATCGCCAACCACGGCAACATGAATTCCGCCATCGCCTATGCCCGCAAGCTGGTCGCCGGCAAAGCCAAGCAAGGATGACCCCGATGACCGCATCCATCACCCTTCACCAGCCGCGCCGTCTGATCGTTGGTGCCGGTATGATCGGAGAAGTCGGCGGCCTCGTTTCCGACGCCACCTCCATTCTGGTCATCGCAACGCCGATCACCGCAGGTTTTGTCGATCGTCTGCAGCTACCGGGCAAGACAGAAGTCTTCGACGCCATACCGGGCGAACCCGACGTTGCCACCCTCGAAGCAGCCCTTGCGGTTGCCCGCCGGGTCAAACCGCAGGTGGTCATCGGTCTGGGCGGCGGCTCCGTCCTCGACGTGGCCAAACTCGTCGCAGTCCTTTGGGATAGCGAGCAGACGCTTGCCGATGTTGCTGGCCCCAACAAGGTCGCCGGTCGCAATGTCAGGCTGATACAGGTCGCAACGACGGCCGGCACCGGCTCGGAAGCCGGCATCCGCTCGCTGATCACCGATCCGGTCAAGGGTGCCAAGATCGCGGTCGAGAGCCCCCACATGATCGCGGATGTCGCCGTGCTCGATCCGCAACTGACCTTCACCGTGCCGCCCGCAGTCACCGCCGCGACCGGCGTCGATGCCATGGCACACTGCGTCGAGGCGTTCACCAACAAGCGCGCCCACCCGATGATCGACGGCTTTGCCCGCATGGGCTTCCGGCTGGTCGGCAAGTATCTCGCCCGGGCCGTCAAGGACGGCTCCGACACCGAAGCCCGCGAAGGCATGATGCTCGCCTCCTATTATGGCGGGATCTGCCTCGGACCGGTGAACACGGCAGCTGGCCACGCGATCGCCTATCCGCTCGGCACGCGTCTCGGTCTGCCGCATGGCCTCGCCAACGCCATCGTCTTCCCGCATGTGCTCGCCTTTAACCAGCCCGTCGTCCGCGACAAGACGGCGGAAGTGGCGGAAGCCCTTGGCTTCGGTGCGGGCACTCCAGATAGCCTCCTGGAAAACGCCCGTCGCTTCTGCACGGATCTTGATATCGAGATGCAGCTTTCCAACCACGGCGCAAAGGAAGATGCGCTCGCCCAGTATGCGGCAGAGGCCCATGCCAACCGCCGCCTGATGGACAACAATCCCGCCGACATGGCAATTGAGGATGTGCTTGCCATCTATAGAGATGCCTACTGAAAGTCGGCAACGTGACAAAACACAAAGGGGCCTTACTGTCCCCTCAGACTGTTGACAAACCCGCCGATTTTTCCTCGGCGGGTTTTCTTGTTTCTGAGGCGCGCGCTCAGGTGGTGTTTTGTTCGTAGATTTTGGTGATCTCCATCGGACCTGCGCTCTTATGCCCAGGCTCGGTTCGGGGCTTTGGTGATTGCCATTGCGATCTTCTTGATGTTTTGCGCAGCGGCAGCCAGCAGGCATTGCCATTGGACTTTGATCAGGCCTCTAAAGCGGGCGTAACGGTGGCCGTGGAGCTGTTTGGCATCGGCGAAAGAGCGCTCGACCGTCTCCTTTCGCCGCTTGTAGATCGCCTTGCCCCATGCCGTCTTGCGGTGGGCGTCGGTGCGTTCGCGAGCGTCGGCCCAGACATGCCGGGTGATGGTCCGCTCCGCCTTGGCGTTTGTGGTGCAGGAGGCAAGAAGCGGGCAGTCGCGGCAGACGGTCGGGTCCGAGCGGTAGTGCTTGTAGCCGTTGCGGTCGGTGGTGGCATAGGTGAGCAGCTGACCCTGCGGGCAACGATAGCCGTCGCTTTCCGGCTCAAAGACGAACTTCGATTTGGCGACCATCCCGTCCCTGGGCGGGGTCGGCCTGCGATAGCCGGTCACGCCGAGGATTTGTCGCGCCTCCAGCCCCTTGGCGATGCCCGAAGTGGCGTAACCCGCATCCAGGCCGACTGCGCCAACATTGAGGTCGAAGCGGGTCCGCTGCCGGTCGAGCCGCCCCAGGTAGACGATACTGTCATGCACATTGGCCGGCGTCACATGGGTGTCGGTGATGATCGCATGGCGACCGTCCGCCGTGCGATGATCGAGATAAAAGAAGCCCTTGGGCTTGCCGTCGCGCACCATGTAGCCACTGTCCGGATCGGTGCGGCTGACCTTGGTCTCCTTCACCTCCGGCTCACGCTCTTTTTCCTTCAGCGGCTTCTGGCCGTGCGCCGCCCGCTCGGCCTCGATCGCCCGGTCGAGATCGGCCCAATAGTCGGCCCGTGATTTCGCAAGCATCTCTAGATCATATTTGCCCTTGTTGGCATTCGCCTTCAGATAGGTCGAATCCGTATAGAGCACCGTGCCATCCACCAGGCCGTGCCGGATCGCCTGGCTGACAATCGCATCGAAGATATCTTGCGCCACCGACGTGTCGTTGAAGCGGCGGCGGCGGTTCTGGGACAGCGTTGAGGCATCGAAGACCGGGTCGGTCAGCTTCATGCGCAAGAACCACCGATAGGCGACATTCACCTTGATCTCGCGCACCAACTGTCGCTCCGAGCGCACCCCGAACAGGTAGCCGAGGAACAGCGCTTTAAACATCAAGGTCGGGTCGAGCGGCGGGCGGCCATTGTCGGCGCAGTAAAGGCCGGCAACCCGATCATGGATGAAGGAAAAACCGATCACCGCATCGATCTTGCGAAGCAGGTGATCCTTCGGCACCAGACTGTCGAGTGTCACCATCTCGAGAGCCGTCTGTTCGGGAGCAGGTTTCTTCAACATGACCCAGTGAATCATAAACCCCTGGCTGCGGCCAGGGGTTTGTCAGCAGTCTGAAGGGCGCCGAACTGTCCCCTTTGTGTCGCGCAGCTCATCGCGTCACAGGTACCGCCTCAGCCTTCTGGTACTGCGACCAGAGAAGCGCTGGCCTGAAACAGACGGGCGCGAGATCCGGTCAGATGGGCATACATCAGTTCGCGTGCCCGAGCCCCCTCACCCGCTACAATCGCCTCTGCAATGGCCTCGTGTTCGGCAAAGACACGCGACAGGCCTGCATTGTCCCGTTTGACCGAAACACCATGGAAACGCATGCCGACAGCGATATGGTCCTTGAGGGCCTCCATGGCCGTCGAAAAGTACGTGTTGTTTGCCGCGCGTGCGATAGCGAGATGGAACTGAAAATCGGCATCCTCGCGGTGGGCCTGCCGATTGGTTGCATCGCGCATTAACTCCAACGCCTCACGGATTGCAGCGAGCGCGCCGGGTGTATGGCGCATGGCCGCAGCCTCTGCCGCCGCCGGCTCCAACGTCAGGCGAAATTCGTAGCAGTTCAGGAGGTCGGCGACGTTTTCGAGTTGCCCGAAACCAAGCGGCTGTTTCATGCCGACCGAACGGACGAAGCTCCCTGCCCCGCGGCGCGAATAGATCAGCCCTTGCTCGCGAAGGCGACGCAACGCCTCCCGAATGATCGGACGCGAAACCTCGAACTCGATTGCAAGATCATGTTCGGTCGGCAGCCTTTCGTCCGGCTGATAGGATCCAGACTTGATCGCCCTGTGCATACGCTCGAATACGAGATCCGCCAGGCTCTTGCGCGCCGTTCCGCTTTGCAGTCCCATTCTCAGCCCTCGTACAGTTTGCCGGCGAGCTTCGCCAGTGTGTCCGGCTTCCCGAATCCGCCGGATTTCGCAATGATACATTGACCGCCGGCATAGGCCAGCCCGAGGCCCGGCAGGCACTCCCCCTCCAGGCGAAAGCACTCTATACCCATGCGCGCCAGCACAGCTTCAGCCGTCGCGCCGCCACATAGAAGCATGGTGCGTGCGCCAGCCGTCAAACGCGGATGAACACTGGTTGCAAGGTTATCCGAGACTGCCTCGGACGATATCCGCATCGCCCCCTCCGTCGCCTGAACCACAATCAGGGGAGCCGCCGTGGACGATACGTCCGCCATTACGCCATTTGGAGCGGGATGATAGGCGACAGCATTGCGTTGGCGCAGATGCTCTACCTGATCCAGCGTGATCCGATCATGCGAGCCGATGACAAAAAGGCCCGGTCCAGCGGGCGGATCTACCAGTCGGGAAGAGGCCTCTGCCGTCATCTGACACGCAAGAACCTCGGCAAGACCTCTCGCGCCGAGGAGCAGATCAACACCGCTCCCTTCGGCCAATTCCAATGCTGAACGAATATCATCGTCAGTCAGGGTGTCGGGTATGATCGCACGGTCAGCATGATGCTTCAGCACATCGCCGATGGAGATAGGCGCGGACACACCAAAACCATCGACATGGGCAACTCTCACGACGCGACCGAAAGCGGGAATAGCGGGCGCGACCAAGGCCCGCTCGTAGGAAATCGCATCGAGTTCTGCAGCAACGTGCCCCTTGAGCCGTGAATCGATCTTCTTAAACAGGCGCGCGTTGGGAGGAAGACGCTGGACGACCTCTTGCATCAACTGGAACGCCTCTGCCGCAGATCTATCGCGTGACGCCAAATTGACCGAGAGAACGCGCGGGGATGACGCGAGGCCCGTTTCAACGGCCGCAACGGTCAAAGCAATTTCGGTGTGTAGCCCACGTGCCGCGAAAGGGGCGGCGGTATCCAGTGCACCGGTGAGATCGTCGGCAACGATGACGAGCACGAGTTGGTTCCTTGTTGTTATCTTCGTGAACAAAAGATGCCTTTGTTTTCATATCAATGCAATTGGACAGTGACAAATTCATAACTGACACTCAACGGGCCTGTCGCAAAATTTCCGAGTTACCCGCATCGTTGCCAACCCCAGAGGAAAATTCGCGTCCTGTGTAGCGGTTTTTAGCCATGTTTCTGAATGCCATCGCCGACAAACTGAAGCGGCAATCGAAAGATGCTTCCAAAGACCGGCATTTTGAGGGATGGCTGATTGTGCAGGCGATCACATGGTATCTGCGCTATCCGCTCGGTGACTGAGTCCTTGAAGAAACGTTCCACCTGCGCAGCGACGAGGTCGACCACCGTGCGATCAATCGCCGAATTCGAGCCTATGCGGCGATGACCTTGCAGTGGACGGATGTCGGGCGAGCACATGCCCGCATGCGATCGAGGGCGGAGCGGACGAGGGCGACTGCCGTCTGCTGCGCGCGGATGAACGTGCCCGTAGCCGCCGTCCGATGATCGATTTGCAGAGACCGGTCGCCATCTCAACCAGAGAGCGTTTCCAGTAGCCGGTCGCGGCCTGCCACCTCATGCGGCCATCGACGTTGGTCGCCGCAATGTGTCGCTGTAGTTGACTTGGGCAATCACGTTCCGTTCGTTCCAGGGTATTGACGTGGGGGCGAAATGATCGCCGCAGCGTCTGAACTATGATTGGCAGTGGCATCCTAGGTCGGTTCGCCACTATAGGCGCCAGTTGCCGTGAACTGAGCAATCAGCAGGTCGATCTGGGCAAGGAGCGACACGTCTGCGAGGCGTTGCCGGCATCCTGATCCGTCATGACGTGCGCGGTGATATCACCGCTGTCGGCATTCAGCGCTAGGGGCAATTTGCACCACCGCCTGCGGGATTTGGCACCATGCTTCTCCTCCCGCCATTGGCCAGCGCCGTAGACCTGCAGCCCTGTGGTATCGATCAAAACATGGACGGGCCCTTTCTGAGGGATGCGATCACTGTGCCGCCTTTTCGGTACTCTCGACTTATTGGCCCGACAGTTCAGTGTCGTATTATCAGGAACGGTGAGATCCAGCCCAATCAACTTCAGCACGGAGGTCAAGAAACCTTCCGTCTGACGCAGCCGCAGGCCGAACATCAGGCCTTGCATCAGGGCAGTCTCAACCGAGAGATTGAAGTAGCGCGGCTGTCCACCGTGCGTCGTCCGCTTTGGTGCTTAGCATGATGACATGCGCCTCCGGCATCACCCAAAGTGTCAAGCTGCCGCGCCGACAAAGACCTGCTTCGTACTCTCGCCAGTTCGCCACCCTGAACTTCACCTTGCCGATACGATGGCGTTAACAGACATTATGATTGAAGGGCATCGTTGTGGAACAACCGATTATTGCGAGAACCCTTCACCTACGACAACACATCTACAGATCCGCGCACCAACGCCATCCATGAAGTGCGGGATTGTTTTGCTTGGGCGGGTCAGAGGTATCTGGCGGTGTCTCCGAGAACAAACCCTCATGATCGCGGCGACTACCCGGTTGACTGGTTTGAGGACCAGAGCGGAGAGCTCACTCCTTTTCGGACAACGCGCTCACGACGGCAAGATCCATCGCGGCGCGGCGCAGCGCTCCTGAGCTGCAACAAGCTTCATCGTACATTGCAAAAGCGGCCCTACTGCCGGCCTTATACATTGGAGGCCGGAACATCGGATATGATGTTCCGGCCTTTGTTGTCTTGATGGTGGTTGCAACACCGTCGAGACGATGCGTGAAGCGGTTGGGCTTGGCCGGCCTGAACCATCGTTCGTAAAAAAGCAGAACCCTTCACGCATTGAGAGGCTTCGTCGAACCGTTGAGAGAGCTTCGCGCTCGCGTATAAGGGAGACTAGCGCCTCATGTCCTATACTAGCCATTTTGTCGGCATCGACATATCGAAATTGTCATTCGACATCTGCATTTTGCCGGAGAAAAAGACGGCGTCGTTCAAGAACACGCCGGATGGTATCGCCGCGTTTTTGGCCGTTATTGCTTCTTTCGAAAACCTGGAGAGGCTAGTGCTTGAGCCGACCGGCGGCTACGAACGCCCGCTCGTTGCGGCCCTTCATGCCGCCGGACTGCCGGTCGCTAAGGTCAATGCCGGGCAGGCCCGGCAGTTTGCCAAAGCGTGTGGGCAGCTTTCCAAGACCGACACCATCGATGCCTTCGTCCTTGCTGACTACGGTCGTCGCATGGAAACAAGGCTGCTTGCAAAGCCATCCTCTCATCACAGCCTGCTGCAACAACTCGTTCAGCGTTATCGGCAGCTCTCCCACATGATCGTCCAGGAGAAGAACCGGAAGGAGAAAAATTGTGAAAACCTGAAGGGTTGGATCGAGGAGAGCCTCGCTTTCCTGAATGCACAGCGCAAAGAGGTGATCCGCGAGATGGAGCTATGCCTCAAGGCCGACGCTGATCTCGCTGCCAAAGCAAACGTCTTGATGTCGCTCAAGGGCATCGGTCTGCGGACTGCCTGCTTCCTCATGGCCGGACTGCCGGAACTCGGTCATCTTGGGAAGGGCGAGATCGCCAAGCTGGTCGGCGTTGCACCCGCTTAATCGCGACAGCGGTCAAATGCGCGGTAAACGCATGATCGCAGGTGGAAGAAAGCCGGTCCGCGACGCCCTTTACATGGCTGCACTGCCGGCCATCAGGTTCGATCCCGTCATCAAGGCCTTCTTCCACAAACTCACCCAAGCAGGAAAGCCGGGAAAGGTCGCAATCGTCGCGGTCATCCGCAAAATCCTCATCATTCTGAACGCCAGAATGCGAGAGTCTTCAATGCTTTCTGTTGACCCCTAATACCGTTGCTTTTTGGACACGGAGCTTGGCAAGTCAGAGATTGTTCTCAGATTGCGTCGTACTGAGCGAGCCTGATGTCGAATTGACCTTACCTCGTTCATCAGCGCTCTGCGCCCACGAAATCAGGCGGATGCATCCATCAATCGGTGGAACGAAGATATCCAAGCACAGCATCCGCGATCATCGACTTGTGGCGGACGTAGAGCGCCGGTTCAGATAGATCCCGCTTGAAGATCGTGCCGAAGGTGTACCGGTTGGACACGCGAAAAAAGCAGAATGCGCTGATGAGCATATGCACGTCAATCGCGTCTGCGTGGCGCTTGAAAGAGCCTATCTGAAGCCCCCGATCGATGATGTCCTGGATGGTGCGGATGACGGAGATATTGAGGTCGGCAATCTCGCTCGATCGCTTCATATGCATCGCATGGTGGATGTTTTCGATGCTGACCAGCCGGACGAAGTCCGGGTTCTGCTCGTCGTGGTCGAAGGTGGTGCTGATCAACCGGCGCAGCGCTTCTTCTGGCGGTAACTCGGCCAGTTGAAGATCTGCTTCGAGCGATCGGATCTTGCGATAGGCCTTCTCAAGCACCGCGAGATACAGTCCCTCCTTGCTGCCGTAGTAGTAATAGATCATGCGCTTGGAGGTTCGGGTCTTTTCCGCGATCTGATCGACGCGGGCGCCCGACAGGCCGAGTTCGGAAAACTCCTCGGTTGCGACATCCAGTATGTCTTCACGCGTGCGCTCAGGGTCGTTCCTGCGCGTTTCCCTCGCCGCTTTTGCCATCTGCTCCATCCCCGATCGCGGCTGCAGGTCTTCTCGACGCGCCGCGCCCTCCGTTCATAGTGGTCTCGCCGACGCGCTTCAAGTCAGCCACTATTGACACTAACTAGTTAGTACATTATCGTCCTTTTCAGGTTGGGAGGCCTGATGTCATGGCAATGCCGGGGCTTCGACCATGGGAGGCGACATGATGCAGACGCGCGACATCTTGCGCGCCGGACTGATCGGGTTCGGCATTCAGCGCTCGCTGACACCCGCCATGCATATGCGCGAGGGCGAGGCCCAGGGCGTCGACTATCGCTACGACCTCATCGATCTCAATGAACGCAAGCTCGGGCCCGATGACCTCAAGATGCTTGTTGCCGAGGCGGAGGCACAAGGGTTCTGCGGCCTCAACATCACTTATCCTTGCAAACAGAGAATCCTGCCCCTGCTCACCGAGATCTCGGAGGATGCCCGCAAGCTGGGCGCGGTCAATACCGTCGTTCTTCGCGACGGCAGACGCATGGGCCACAACACCGACTGGTGGGGTTTTGCCGAGGGTTTCAAGCGACAGCTTCCCGATGCGGACCTGTCTGCGGTGGTGCAGATCGGTGCAGGCGGCGCCGGTGCTGCGACAGCCTATGCCGTGCTCGCTATGGGCGTGCGTTCGCTTGCTGGTTTCGATATCGATCCTGACAAAGCATTGGACCTAGCGTCGCTGATGGCGCGGAATTTCCCGCAAGCGTCGGTCACCGTCGCAACCGATTTGCAGGCTGTTCTCAACGGCGCGACAGGCCTCGTCCACGCCACGCCCATTGGCATGGACAAGCATCCCGGCATGCCATTGTCGGCCGAGCTGTTGCATCCAGGCCTCTGGGTCGCCGAGGTGGTCTATTTCCCCTTGGAGACAGCGCTGCTGCAGGCCGCCCGACAGCGAGGATGCCGGGTGGCCAATGGAGGAGGCATGGCCGTCTTCCAGGCCGTTGGCGCCTTTTCGCTGTTTACAGGCCTTGAGCCCGATGTTGGCCGCATGCTTCGCCATTTCGCAGATTTGACGCAACCAGGTCCCCTTGCGGCTGCCTGAAACGGCTTGAGGAGCGGAAGGTGCATTCGCGGTTCACGGACATTGTATTCGATGCCCTTGATAACTGGAACTGGTAGAGCCCGTCGCGGCAGGGAGGAGAAAGACATGTTCGACTGTATCGACATCCTGCGCTCCCGGGCGGCAAGCAAGGCATCGTCGCTTTCCGGCCAACCTTTCCGCACGCAGCGCAGAGCATTCCAGCTGCAGCGCATCTGCCTTCTTCTGCGGAGGTGCGCATGAAAACGTCGATTGCGACCGTCTCCATCAGCGGTGAATTCGAGGAAAAGCTCGCCGCCATCGCGCGTGCCGGCTTCGATGCCGTCGAGATTTTCGAAAACGATTTCCTGGCATTCGACCGCTCGCCTGCAGAGGTCGGGCAGATGGTTCGCGATCACGGGCTGGCCGTATCCCTGTTCCAGCCGTTTCGCGACTTCGAAGGCATGCCCGAGCCGTTCCGGTCCCGCAATTTCGACCGGGCAGAGCGCAAGTTCGATCTGATGGTCGAGCTCAGCACGGATCTGATGCTGATCTGCTCGAACACCTCTCCGGTCGCACTGGGCGGAATCGACCGCGCTGCCGAGGATTTCCATGCGCTCGGCGAGCGTGCCGCCTGCCGCGGCTTGCGGGTGGGCTACGAGGCGCTCGCCTGGGGCCGGCATATCAATGATCATCGCGACGCCTGGGAGATCGTCCGCCGGGCCGATCACCCCAGCATAGGCCTGATCCTCGACAGCTTCCACACCTTGTCTCGGAAGAGCGAGCTGAACTCCATCCGCTCCATTCCGGGCGATCGCATCTTCGTCGTGCAGCTTGCGGATGCGCCGCTGATCGAGATGGATCTTCTCTATTGGTCGCGCCATTTCCGCAACATGCCGGGTGAAGGCGACCTGGCAGTCACCGCCTTCATGCAGGCCGTCGCTGCCACCGGATACAACGGCTACCTGTCGCTCGAAATCTTCAACGACCAGTTTCGCGGCGGCTCACCCGATGCGATCTCGCGCGACGGGCGTCGTTCGCTGGTCAACCTCATGGACCAGGTGGCGCGAGCCGAGCAGAAGATCAGCATACCGGTGCCGGCCATGCCCGATCGCGCCAAGGTCTCCGACATCGCCTTCATCGAATTCGCCGCCGGCGAGGACGAGGGGCGCGAACTGGAGGCCCTTTTCGCCCTTCTTGGCTTCGCGCCCGTCGCCCGCCATCGCTCCAAAGCCGTAACCCTCTATCGCCAGGGGGGCATCAATCTCGTCATCAACAGCGAAGAGAAGGGTTTCGCCAATGCCTCCTATCTCGTCCATGGGGCCAATGCCTATGCCTTCGGGCTCATGGTCGATGACGCGGCAGAGGCCCACAGGCGCGCGCTTCAGCTCGGTGCAGAGGATTTCCGCCAGTCCGTCGGTCCAGGCGAGCTGCAGGTCCCGGCGATCCGCGGCGTCGGCGGAGGGCTCATCTACTTCTTCGACCAAAAGAGTGAACTCGCGCGGATATTCGATATCGAGTTCATGCCTCTCGATGAAACGCCGGAGAGCAGCGTCCACATCGGCCTGACCCGGGTCGACCACATCGCCCAGACAACGCGCTATGAGGAAATGCTCACCTGGCTGCTCTTCTACACATCGCAGCTCGATGCCCGGAAGACGCCGATGGTCGACATCATCGATCCGGCCGGTCTCGTTCGAAGCCAAGTGGTCGAATCGCCGGACGGGCGCCTGCGCATCACCTTAAACGGCGCTGAAAACCGCAACACGCTGGCCGGTCGCTTCATCGCCGAAACCTTTGGCTCGGGCATCCAGCACATCGCCTTCGAAACAAAAGACATTTTCGCCACGGCCGCGGCGCTTGGCGACAAAGGGTTCCAGTCACTGGTGATCTCGCCGAATTATTACGACGACATCGAAGCCCGGTTCGGGCTCGACCCAGAGCTCGTCGAGCGTATGAAGTCGACTAACATTCTCTACGACCGCGATGATGCCGGCGAGTATTTCCAGCTCTATTCACCGACCTATGGCGAGGGCTTCTTCTTCGAAATCGTCGAGCGGCGTGGATATAGGGGTTACGGGGCGCCGAATGCGATCTTCCGCATCGCCGCCCTCAAGCGCCACCTGCGTCCGAAGGGGATGCCCCGATGAGCGCCTGGATCCTAAACGTCGCCGGACGCGAGCGTTCAGTTGGCCACCGTGCCACCCAGCGCGATCGTCAGGGACTGGTCGATATGCCGCGAGAGCGCTGCAGCAGCAGCTTCTGGCGCTCCGTCCCTCAGCGGAGTGAGAAAGGCCATGTGCTCCGCGATCACGCGTGTGGCATTGTCGCGGGTCACGCGTACCCTGGTCTGCGCGGTCATGCGGATCTTGATTGCGGTGACGCGGTAGACGTTGGAGATCAGGCTGTTCTCCATGGCGTCGACCATGTCGGCGTGCATCTGCCAGTCATAGACCTGAAGCTCGCGGAGGAAGGCCGGAAGGTCGACCGTATCGTCGCTACTCAGCCTTTCGCGCGCCGCGATATGCCAATCCAGCCAAGTCGCGATGACATCGCGATCGAGCCGCTGGATCATGTCGGGAATGGCGCTGAGCTCAATGACGCGACGCATCTGATAGGCTTCCCGCACGAAGGTCACGTCAAGGCTGGGCACCATGAGGCCGCGCTGCGGGAGCGTCTGCAAAAGCCCTTCCGCCTCCAGCCGCGGGATCGCCTCTCGCACGGCGCTCAAGGTAAGCCCGGTCGTCTCCACGAGTTCGCGCTGGGAGATCAACTGGCCCGGCTTCAGCCGGCCCCAATTCAGAAGTTCTTCAATTCGACTATAGGCGAGCTGCCTGAGCGAGCTTTCGCCTGTCGTCGACGTCACTGCCTGCCGGGCGCTCGGTTTGTCTCTCATCGGGTCACACTGTCCGTTTCGGGATTGATAACAGCACACTAACATGTTAGCTCGATATCAGTAAGGCAGGATTGCTGCCGCAACCACGTTTTCACAGGTTTGGAGGACCGGAAGCGGGTTGAGGTGGAAAAACACCCACCAATCCATAGTCAAACGGGAGGAGACTACCAATGCAATACAAACTGACCCGCCGCTTCCTGATGGCCACGGCCATCGCCATAACGGCCATCACCGCCAGCGGACCGCTTGCGACCGTTCTCGCCCAGGACACGCCGGTGATCCGCATGTCCACGCCAGCCTCGGAGACGGATCAGCGCTCCGTCGCGCTCGCAACCGTATTCGGTCCGGCGATCGGTGAGTTCGCCACCTATCAGCCGCATTACAACGCCTCTCTGGTGCCGCAGGGCTCGGAGCTTGAGGCGATTGCCTCCGGCGATTTGGAAATGTCGATCACCTCGGCCCAGGAGCTTGCAAACTTCCTGCCCGAGTTCTCCATCTTCGCCACCGGCTATGTTCACCGCAGCGCCCAGCATCAGGTCAACGTCTTCAACGACCCGTTGATGCAGCCGTTCAAGGAGAAGGTCGAAAGCGAACTCGGCGTGAAGCTTCTCGCGGTCATGTATCTCGGCAAGCGCCACGTGAACCTGCGCTTCCCGCGTTCGGAAAAGAACGTGATGACCCCGGCCGACCTGGCTGGCGTCAACCTGCGCATGCCCGGCAGTGACGCCTGGCAGTTCCTCGGCCGCGCCCTTGGCGCCAACTCGACGCCGATGGCCTTCACCGAGATCTATACGGCCTTGCAGACGGGCTCGGTCGATGGTCAGGACAACCCGTTGCCGACCGTCGTCGATGCCAAGTTCTACGAAGTCACCAAACAGGTGAGCCTGACCGCCCATCTGGTCGACCTGAACTACATCGCCTTCTCCAAGGCCGTCTGGGACAAGTTCACTCCCGAGCAGCAGGCAACCGTCCAGAAGGCCGCCGAAGACGCGGCGCAGTCCGGCCGTGAAGGCCAGCTGAAGAAAGAGGACGAACTGGTTGCCTTCCTGAAGGAGCAGGGTCTCGAGGTCTATGAACCCGATCTCAACGCCTTCCGCACCCATGTCCAGGCACAGTATGTGGGCTCCGAATTCGCCAAAGCCTGGCCGGAGGGTGTTCTCGAAAAGATCAACGCGCTCGCAGACTGATCCTAATCTGACCTGAACCGGGCCGGAGAGTGATCTCCGGCCCCTCGTCGAACATGATGTCCTGTCGAAGGTGATGGTGTGTCTTCTCTAACCAGACTGTTTCGGACCTCGGCAGAGGCCGTGGCTGCCGCGCTGATGGCCGCGATGTTTGCGACCTTCATCCTGCAGGTCCTCATTCGCTACACGGCGCGCGTTCCCTGGGTCGCCGAGAACATGCCGTTCCTTCAGCCCACCAATTTCGGCTGGACGCTGGAATTTTGCCTTGCCATCTGGGTCTGGCTGATCTTCTGGGGCAACAGTTTCGTCGTCAGGGTCGAGGACCACGTTACCTTCGACGTGCTCTACGTCTCCGTTTCTCCACCCGTCCGGCGCATATTCACCGTCATCACCGGCCTTGCCGTCGCCATCGCGCTCCTTCTGTCCGTCGCGCCGACCTGGGACCGCCTGGCCATCCTTCGCCTGAAGAAGACAGCCACGCTTGGCGAGCTCTTCGGCGACTGGGTCCGGATGCGGGACATCTACGTGATCTACATCGTCTTCCTCGTTGCGGTTGCAGGCCGCTATCTCTGGCAGATCTGGAATGCGCTGCGCGAGAGCCTTGCCGGTGCTGACAACGCCGGCCATACGGGTGACCAGGCATGAGCATCGCCTTTCTTCTCTGCATCGTCATACTGCTCGGCCTCGCGGTGATGGGAACACCGATCGCCTACGCGATCCTGGTGGCCTCCTTCGCCTATCTCGCTGCCACCGGCCAGAGTATCGGCATTAGCGGCAAGATACTGCTCGACGGGCTCTATCAAAGCTTCATCCTGCTCGCCGTGCCGCTCTTCATCATCGCCGCCAACATCATGAATGCCGGCTCAGTCTCCGATCGCCTCCTGCAATTCTGCGTCGCCCTGGTCGGCCGGTTCCGCGGTGGGCTCGGCCACGTCAACATTCTCTCTTCGCTGGTCTTTTCCGGCATGTCGGGCTCGGCGATCGCCGATGCGGCCGGAATCGGCAAGATGATCATCGACATGATGGTGAAGTCAGGTCACTACACCCGCGGTTATGCGGCCGCGATCACGGCGGCTTCGGCCACGATCGGCCCGATCATCCCACCGTCGATCCCGATGGTGCTTTACGCGCTCGTGTCCAACTCCTCGATCGGCTACCTCTTTCTCGGCGGCATCGTGCCCGGCCTGTTGATGGGGGCGATACTCATGGCGATGAATACCTGGATCTCGCACAGGCGTGGCTTTGCCAAGCATGAACCCGTGCCTCTTCGCGACTTCCCGCGCCTGACGATCAATGCGGGCCCGGCCCTCATGATGCCGGCTATCCTACTCTACGGCATCTATGGCGGCGTAACGACGCCAACCGAAGCAGCGGCCGTCGCGGCCTTCTATGCGCTGATTCTCGCGACGATCTTCTACAGGTCGCTCAGCTTCGGGCATTTCTACGAGATCCTGGTGTCGAGTGCCCGCTCGTCGGCAGCCGTGGGTCTGATCATCGGCGGCGCGCTTATTCTCAACTACATCGTCGCGTCCGAAAACATCCCGACCGTCGTCGCCGACGCACTCGTCGGCCTAGATGTGCATCCGCTGGTCTTCCTGCTCGTCGTGAACCTGCTGCTGCTCGTCCTCGGCTGTTTCCTCGATGCCTCAACGATCATCCTGGTCATCATTCCGCTGTTCATTCCGACCTGTCGGGCGCTCGGCATCGATCTCGTGCATTTCGGGGTGGTGGCCGTGGTCAATTGCATGATCGGGCTAATTACGCCGCCCTACGGCATCCTGCTCTTCGTCATCAATGCCGTGACGCGGATCCCGCTTGCCGAAATCATCCGAGAGATCTGGCTTTTCCTGGCGGCCCTCATGGTTGCGCTGCTGATGCTGATCCTCATTCCCGACATCACCCTCATACTGCCGCGTGCCCTCGGCTATGCCGGCTGATGCCATTGCCCCTGTCTCAAGGACATTCTCCATGACGCATAACTTCCACGGGATCGTCCCGGTGATGATCACGCCCTTCGACGACAACAACCGGATCGACTGGGATGGCTATGCCAAGCTCATCGAGTGGTACATCGAAAATGGCTCCCATGGCCTCTTCGCGGTGTGCCAGTCATCGGAAATGCTGTTTCTGACGCTCGAGGAGCGTACCGCGCTCGCCTCCTTCACGGTCCGCCAAGTCAAGGGCCGAGTCCCGGTCGTCGCTTCCGGCCATATTTCCCAAAGCAGGGACGACCAAAAGGCAGAGCTTCGAGCTATGGCCGAGACGGGCATCGATGCCGTCGTGCTCGTGACCAACCGCCTGGCGTCTGCCGACGAAAATGCATCCGTCTTCCGCTCGCGGCTGCAGGACCTGATTGGCGCGCTTCCCGCCGACATGACGCTCGGCCTCTACGAATGCCCTGCCCCCTATCGGCGATTGCTGACTGACGACGAGGTGCTCTGGTGCGCCGACAGTGGACGCTTTGCCTTCTTGAAGGATGTCTCCTGCGATCTCGATCACATCCGTCGCCGGCTTGCTCTGGTTGAGAACACGCCGCTTGCGATTAACAATGCCAATGCGGCGATCGCCTGGCCCTTCCTCCAGTCCGGCGGCCATGGCTTTTCCGGGGTGATGAACAACTTCCATCCCGACCTCTATCGCTGGCTCTACAATCACGGCAAAGCCCATCCGGAACTTGCAGCCGAGCTCGACACTTTCCTCGTGCTCTCCGCCATGTCCGAGAGCCTTGGCTATCCCAAGCTCGCCAAGCATTTTCATCGCCGCATCGGCACCTTCGCCAATGTTCACAGCCGCGCCGTCCCGCACGACATAGCGGAGCGCCATTGGGCCGTCGAAACAATCCTGGACCACATCATCGAAGGCGCCGAGCGTTTTCGGGCTGCGATCGGAGGCGTGTAGTTCGTCGTCAAATCGGAATTGGGATCGGACTGCGTCTTGTCGATGGTGCCGGCCAAGCGCGGATTGCAGTTGTCGCTATCGGGCAACTCCCTTTGCTATCGGTGAGATCAACAGCGCAAACGGCGCCAGCCCCCTGACGGCTTGCGCCGATGGGCTTTTTGCGTGGATGGTATACTTGGAGACTTTTTTGGCGTTGTTGGTTGCGGGGCGTGATTGCGCAGAGACTTGCACGAAACCCGCTCCAACAGTGCCCAAACCGGATGTTCACGAGATAAGGCAGAATTCTGGAACTAAGTCCGAATGAGGATGGCCCGAAAGTCGTTTACGTTGGTCAGCGTGGGTCCTGTGATGACCTGAGCGCCCAGCGCTGCGAAGAAGGAATGGGCGTCGTTGCGCTCAAGCGCCAAATGTGGATCGCCACCGCATTCTTCCGCCGTCCTCAGGATCCTCGGGCCGATAACGGCGCCGGCCACTTCGGCAGCGCCGTCGACGCCGTCCGTATCACAGGCCAAAGCATGAATGCTTTCGGCCCCGTCTAGCTCAAGAGCAAGAGCAAGACAGAACTCCGCATTCGGTCCGCCGACACCCTCGCCCCGGCGGGTGACCGTCAGTTCTCCGCCGGAGAGGAGAAGGATCGGTGGATCGCCCGGCTTCATGCCGGACCGCAAGGCCAAGGCCTCTTTCGCCTGTGCCGCCGCAACCTCCCGCGCCTCGCCTTCGAGCGCATCTCCCAGCAGACGCACCTCGCAACCAGCCTCTCGGGCCAGGGCTGCGGCCGCCTCCAGCGACTGGTGCGGCGCAGCATAGATGACATTTCGGGTGCGGGTCAGGCGGGGATCATCGGGCTGCACGACGCCAGAGCCATAGGACAGGGCCTTGCGGACAGACTGGGGCACAGCGACCTTCCATCGCTCAATTACGGACAGGGCATCATCCGGTGTCGAGGGATCACCGACCGTCGGGCCGGAACCGATAAAGGCCGGATCGTCTCCGGGCACATCCGAGATAATCAGCGCCAGCAGTTGTGCCGGCCAGACTGCGGCTGCGAGTTGGCCGCCCTTGACCCGGCTCAGATGCTTGCGCACCGTGTTCATACGGTCGATCGGCGCGCCGGAAGCGAGAAGCGCTTGGTTGACGGCCTGCTTTTCGGCAAGCGAGACGCCCGGTACCGGCTGGACCAGCAACGCGGAAGCGCCGCCTGATATCAGGGCGAGGACGAGATCGCCTTCGCCTGCACCTTCGACCAGGGAGAGAATGCGGGCTGTCGCTGCGAGGCCGGCCTCATCAGGCACAGGATGGGCCGCCTCGACGATCTCGATCCCCTGACAGGGCCGGCCATAACCATAGCGTGTTATGACAAGGCCTTCGCAGGGACCCCAGACCACCTCGACGGCTTCGGCCATGCGCGCGCTCGCCTTGCCGGCGCCGATGACGATCACGCGCCCCTTCGGCCTCTCCGGCAGAAAATCCTTCAGCGATCGCATGGGATCGGCGACTTCGACGGCCCGATCGAAAAGGCGTCGAAGGAAGAGGTCCGGTCGATCGATCATGGGATGTCCTTCAAGCCACTGGTATCGCGGATGACGAGCTCCACCGCCGTGAGTATCTCCGGCTCGGGGCGCTTGCCCTCCTCCAGCCAGGCCAGGATCGTGGCCGCGATGCTGCGCCCAAACTCTGCGATACCGCAATGGACAGTGGAGAGCGCCGGAAAGACCTGGCTGCATTCCTCGATATCGTCGAAGCCGACCATACGGAAATCCTGCCCGACATTGCGCTTCAATTTGGCGAAGCCAGAGAGCATGCCGAGTGCCACCAGATCATTGAAACAGATTGCGGCATCGATTTCGGGATGCGTCCGCGCCAGTTCCTCGGCGGCCTCGCGGCCAAAGCTACGGCTTGCCCTGCCCGACAGGACAAATGGCTCCATGCCGGCCTCTTCTAGCGCTTGGAAATAGCCAGCCATGCGCTCGCGGGTGACGGCACGGTCTGCAAGTCCACCAACAAAAGCGACGCGGCGTGGCGAAGACGAGAGGAGATGCCGTGCAGCGAGCAGGCTGCCGAGGCGATAATCGGGGGCGGCAAAGGGAAACTGCTCGACGCGGGGATCGACCTTGCGCAGCACCTGCATGGTGGGGATGCCGCCGCGCGCGATGGCGTCAAACGTGCCACCTTCATCGCCATAGGCGGGGGACAGGACCAGCGCAGAGACGCCATGCTCGATCATGGCACCAACCACCTGGGCCTGGACGGCCGGATCTTCATCGGTATTGGCGACAACCGTTGCATAGCCGCGCGCAGACAGGGCCATCTGCAGCGAGGTCGCAAATTCCGTGAAGAACGGGTTGCGGAGATCGTTGATGACGAGGCCGATCAGGCCAACATTCGAAGACCGGAGGTTCGCGGCAGCGCGGTTATAGACATAGCCGACCTTGTCCATGGCCTCGCGGACCAGACGGCGCGTCTCCTCCTTGACCAGCGGACTGTTCTGCAGGACGAGGCTGACGGTGGATTTGGAAATCCCCGCCACGCGCGCCACGTCGATGATCGTCGGCCGACGCTCCATGCCTCTCAGTATACCCCGTGCAGTTCCAACAAGACCCGCATCCTTCTCACGGCAAGCTGCGGATCGGCAAGGAGATTTGCCTGATCGGCCAGCCGGAAGACCTCTGCATAGTGGACGATGTCGCGGCTCGATTGGAAACCCGCCGGCATAATGAAATGGCGCTGGTGGCCGTTTAGCCAGGCGAGGAAGGCGATGCCGGCCTTGTAGAAGCGGGTCGGAGCGCGGAAGATTTCGCGGCTGAGCGGCACGGTCGGTTTCAGCAGCCGGTGATAGGTGTCGAGGTCGCCGGCAGCGAGCGCGTCAAGCGCCTGCGAGGCGGCAGGCGCGATGGCGGCGAAGATGCCGAGCAGCGCATGGGAATAGTGCTTGCCGTCGCCGGCGATCAGGTCGGCATAGTTGAAGTCGTCGCCGGTGTAGAGCCGCACACCCTCCGGCAGGCGGACGCGAAACGCCTCTTCATGCGCCTGGTCGAGCAGCGAGATCTTGATGCCGTCGACCTTGCCCGGATTTTCGCCGATCAGATCGAGCACGAAGTCGCTGGCCTGGGCCACATCGTCGCTGCCCCAATAGCCTTTCAATGCTGGGTCAAACATGTCTCCCAGCCAGTGCAGGATGACAGGCTCGCGCGCGCCGTCGATCAGCCGGCGGTAGACGGAGCGGTAGACATCCGGCCCGGCTCCCACGGCGGGGAAGGCGCGCGAGGCCATCAGGATCAACTGCCCGCCGGCGGACTCGATCGCTTCCGCCTGCGTCTGATAGGCGGCTGCGATCTTGTCTGCGGTGGTGAGGTCGGCGAGCGTCAGATGGTCAGTCCCTGCCCCGCAGGCGACGCGCGGCTTCATCGGATGCGCCTTTGCGGCCACCATCGTCCGCTGGATCAGTTCCAGCGCCGTCGGCCAGTCGACACCCATACCGCGCTGGGCTGTGTCCATGGCTTCGGCGAGACCGAGGCCCTGATCCCAAAGCGAGGTGCGGAAGGCAAGCGTTCCCTCCCAGTCGACCGCAGGCCGCGTATCCCAGGGATTGCGTTCGCGCAGCGGGTCGGAGACGACATGGGCGGCGGCAAAGGCGGTGCGGGTTAGCGGACGCGTCGGAGCGCGTGGTGTCAGCGGAGTTCCGGTGAGGCGATAGTCTTCGATGCGGCCATCGGCGGTGGGCAAGGCAATCATGTAGGAGTTCCCTGAGTTTGGACGGGGAGGTCGAAAACGAGGATGCCGTCGAGACCACCCTCGGCATGGGCAACCAGGCGCGCGCCGAAGCGCTTGTGATCCGGATGGACCTGATAGGCTTCGAGGGCTGCCCAGTCGGCGAAATCGGCGACGAAGCCGTGCAGATAGCCGCGTTCGATGCGCTCCGGGCTTTCGCTGCGGCCCGATGTGATCGACAGCAACCCCGTCACCTTGCCTTCGATCTGATGCAACTCGGCGAAGAGGTCGTCGATGACGGCAGGCGAGACCGTTGGTTGGAAACGGACAAGCACGATGTGGCGGATCATGACGTGACTCCGTGATCGGCCTTGATCATGTCGGCTGCCTTTTCGGCGATCATGATGGTCGGTGCATTGGTGTTTGAGGAGACCACGGTCGGCATGATCGAGGCGTCGATCACCCGCAGACCTTCGATGCCGTTGAAGCGCAGACGTGGATCGACGACGGCCCCAGGGTCAGAGCCCATGCGGCAGGTGCCGGCGGGATGGTGATCGGTTTTCGAGTGGCGGCAGGCATAGTTGAAATAATCCTGGTCGCTCTGCACATCCGGCCCCGGAAGGCGCTCGGCCTTGACGTAGGGCTTGAACGAATCCTGGCGCATGATGTCTCTGGCGATCTTCAAACCCCGGATCGACATCTCGCGATCGTGCGGATCCTCCCAGTAGTTGGGGTCGATCAACGGGGCTGCGAGCGGATCGGACGAGCCGAGCCGGACAGTGCCGCGTGACCTCGGGCGGAGATAGGCGGAATTCAGCGTCACGCCGCCATTGGCCATCGCGGCCACACCGGCCTCGATGCCGGAGCCGAGACCGAGATGGAACTGGATATCCGGCGAGCGGGCCTCGGGATCGGCGTACCAGAAGCCACCGGTCTCAAAAAGGCTCGAGGCGACAGGGCCGCTTTTGGTCAGCAAGTATTGCAGGCCGGCCAGAACCGAGAGATGCGGCTTGGCGAAGCGGTCATAGGTATGCGGCCCGGTGCATTCAGCGATGACAAAGAGATCGAGATGGTCCTGCAGATTGGAGCCGACGCCGGGCTGGTCGAAGACCACGGGCACACCGACCGAGTTGAGATGGTCGGCAGGGCCGATGCCTGAGAGCATCAGGAGGCGCGGACTGCCGATTGCGCCCGACGAGAGCAGCACCTCCCGTTCGGCACGCACCACGCCTTCGCCAGCGAGTTCGACGCCAACTGCGCGCCCGTTTTCGACCACGAGCTTCAGCACCTGCGCATCCGTTCGGATGGTGAGATTGGGACGTTTGCGCGCGGGGTTGAGATAGGCAATCGAGGCCGATGAGCGGCGGACATTGCGCTGGGTCAGCTGGTAGTATCCGACGCCATCCTGAGTCTCGCCGGTCATGTCGCCGTTGAAGGGAATGCCGAGTTCGGCGGCCGCCTTGAAATAGGCCTCGCAGATCGGCAGCGGCGCCGCAGGCTTGCTGACCCCGAGCGGGCCGCCCTTGCCGTGGTAGCGGTTGTCGAAGCTGTCATTGTCCTCGGCCTTGCGAAAGTAAGGCAGGACGTCCTCATAGGACCAGCCTTCGCAGCCCATCTGGCGCCAGTCGTCATAGTCGAGCGCATTTCCTCGGGTGTAGATCTGCGCGTTGATGCTGGAGCCACCGCCGATGACCTTAGCCTGGGTGTAGCGGATCACCATGTTGTTCATGTGCCGCTGCGGCACCGTGCTCCAGCCCCAGCTGCCGATGCCCTTGGTCATCTTCGCGAAGCCTGCCGGCAGATGGTAGAAGGGATGCCAGTCGCGCCCGCCTGCCTCGAGCAGAAGGACGTTGAAATCCGGATTTTCCGACAGCCGCGCCGCGAGCACCGAGCCCGCCGAACCGCCACCGACAATGATGAAATCAAAAGCTTGCCGCATAAAAATCTCCTAGAGGCGGGCCAGAGACAGACCGCCGTCGACCGGGATGACGGCCCCATTGGCGAAGCCAAAATGCCCTTCCGCAAGTGGCACGACCACGCTGCCGATATCGACCGGCTGGCCCCAGCGCTGCGCCGGAACGAGCCCGCCCTCGATCCGCGCCGTGTATTTGTCCTTCACACCTGCCGTCATCTCGGTCTCGATGATCCCGGGTCTGAGTTCAAAAACGCCGATGCCATGCGGCGCCAGACGCAGCGCGAAGAGTTCCGCCATCATCCCTGCACCGGCCTTTGAAATGCAGTATTCCGCCCGCTCGATCGAAGCCATGCTGGCGCTCACTGAGGTTACAAAGACGATGGAGCGATAGCTGTCGGAAGGAGTCGCCAGCATGCGCCGCGCGACCTCCTGGGCGAGGAAGAAGGCGCCGCGCAGGTTGACGCCGAGCACGAAGTCGAAGCTGTCGGGCGTCAAAGCGAGCATGTCGCCGCGCACCTTGGCGGGCACGCCGGCATTCGACACGAAGGTGGTGACCGGGCCGAGGCGTGCTTCGACCTGATCGAGGACCGAGGCGACGTTGTCGATGTCCTGCAGGTCGTGGCGGATATAGATGGCAGCATCGCCCAGTTCCGCAAGCGCTGCCTGTACCTGGGGCGCGTCTTCCTCGGACCTCGACGCCAGCGCGAGCTTGTAGCCGGCTCCGGCCAGTTCGCGGGCGATGCCGAGGCCGATGCCCTGCTGGCCTCCCGTAATCAGTGCGACCTTGCTCACTGGCTGAACTCCGTTTCGATGATGTGCTGGCCCGACCGCAGGGCAAGTGCGCCGATGGTGAGGGCCGGGTTGACGGCGGCCGAGGTTGGCAGGATCGACGCGTCGACGATGAAGAGATTGCGATG
>CALSAF010000030.1:0-35726 GCA_943372805.1 Rhizobium sp. Q54 | reverse complement strand
GAAATGGTCACCGCCATGGGTGGCCGTCCCTTCGGCAACCTGCCTGAGGGGGTTACTGGCATTTCGATCGACAGCCGGTCGATCTCTCCAGGCGAAGCCTTTTTCGCCATCAAAGGTGACCGTGTTGACGGCCACGACTATGCCAGCATCGCAATCGCCAATGGGGCGTCATTGCTCGTCGTCAGCGAAGCGAAGCTGCCGGCGCTCGGCCGTCTGACAGTGCCTATGATCGTCGTCGACGACGTGTTGATGGGCTTGCAGAAACTTGGCCTTGCTGCGCGGGACCGCACACCGGCGACTGTCATTGCTGTGACCGGCTCCGTCGGCAAGACGACCACCAAGGAAATGCTGCGCGTGACGCTGGCGCCTTCGGGCAAGGTGCATGCCTCGGTCGCGTCTTTCAACAATCATTGGGGCGTGCCGCTGACGCTGGCGCGCATGCCGATCGACACGCGCTACGGTGTCTTCGAACTCGGCATGAACCATCCAGGTGAGATCGGCCCGCTGGCGCGCATGGTGCGTCCAGATGTGGCCATCATCACGACGGTTGCGCCCGCCCATCTCGGGAATTTCTCCGATGTCGCCGAAATCGCAGATGCCAAGGCGGAGATCTTCGAAGGCATCGTCAATGGCGGGGACGCGATCCTCAACCGCGACAATCCCTATTACGAACGCCTTGAACAGGCGGCGCTTGCACAGGGCGTGGAAAACATCCACAGCTTTGGCCAGCATGCCAAGGCGGAGTTCAGACTCGCCGAGTTCGATGGTGCCGCAGAATTGTCCACCATCTGGGTCTCCTTCGGCGGCGAGACGCGCGAAGTGACGATCGGGGCCCCCGGACGGCATCTGGCGGAAAACGCCATGGCGGTTCTGGCCGCGGTCTCGCTGGTTGGGGCGGATGTGGACGCTGCAATCGAGGCACTTGCCAATCTCGCGCCGGTCAAGGGGCGTGGTCAGCGCCACAGGCTGAAGACACCTGATGGCGTCCTGACGCTGATTGACGAAAGCTACAATGCCAATCCGGCATCGATGCGCGCCGCTATCGCGGTGCTCGCGTCCTCCCAGCCGACAGGCGAGGGGCGACGGATTGCCGTGCTCGGCGACATGCTGGAAATGGGTGAATTCGCCCCCAGTGTTCATGCCGACCTCGCCGGGCCGCTGCTCGCGGCCGGGATCGAACATGTCTGGCTCGCTGGCCCGGAAATGGTGGCGCTGCGCGACGCCCTGCCGGAAACGGTTCAAGTCGTCTATCTCGAAACCACGCAGGAACTCGCGAATTTCGTCAACGCGGAGGTCCGTGCCGGTGATGTCGTGATGGTCAAATCTTCTCTCGGCATCGGTTTCGGCAAGATCGTATCGGCTCTGCTTGACAAGCATCCGGCATTCACCGACACGGAGCGCCAGTTTTAATCCGGGCTTTTGGAAAGGGCTCCAATGCTGATCTGGCTTGTGGAACTGGCGGATAACCTTCAGTTTTTCAATCTCTTCCGTTACATCACCTTCCGCACCGGGGCTGCTCTCTTCACCTCGGCGCTGGTGGTTTTCCTGTTCGGCCCGGCCATCATCTCGTCCCTGCGCGTGCGCCAGGGCAAGGGACAGCCAATCCGCGCCGACGGACCGCAAACCCATTTCAAGAAGGCGGGAACGCCGACCATGGGCGGGTTGATGATCCTGGCCGGCATCGTCGTGTCGTCACTGCTCTGGGCCGATCTCTCCAACGTCTATGTCGTCGCTACGCTGCTGGTGACGCTCGGCTTTGGCGCAATCGGCTTCTATGACGACTATCTCAAAGTCACGAAGCAGACGGAGAAGGGCTTCTCCGGCAAGGCGCGCCTCGGCATCGAATTCGTGATTGCGGGCATCGCCGTCTACTTCATGATGTCGACGGCGCTGAGCTCCGGGCCTCAAGGCTCAACCTTCGGATCCTCGATCGCCTTTCCCTTCTTCAAGGATTTCCTGATCGATCTCGGGATCTTCTTCGTGCTGTTCGGTGGCTTCGTCATCGTTGGAGCCGGCAATGCGGTCAACCTGACGGACGGCCTCGACGGTCTTGCAATCGTGCCCGTGATGATCGCGGCCGCCTCCTTCGGCGTGATCGCCTATCTCGCCGGCAATGCGGTGTTCTCCAACTACCTGCAGATCAATTTCACGCCGGGCACGGGTGAACTCGCCGTGGTGCTGGGCGCCGTGATCGGGGCCGGCCTCGGCTTCCTCTGGTTCAACGCGCCGCCGGCCGCCATTTTCATGGGTGACACTGGTTCGCTCGCTCTTGGCGGCCTGATCGGCTCGGTGGCTGTCGCTACCAAGCACGAGATCGTCATGGCGATCATCGGCGGTCTCTTCGTCATGGAGACGCTGTCAGTCATCATCCAGGTCGGCTATTTCAAGATGACCGGCAAGCGCGTCTTCCTGATGGCGCCGATCCACCATCACTTCGAAAAGCTCGGCTGGACCGAGAGCCAGGTCGTCATCCGCTTCTGGATCATCGCGGTCGGCCTTGCCATGCTCGGCCTCTCCACCCTGAAACTGCGGTGAGGTGGCGATGATCGCGGCCAACACCTTCAAGGGCAAGACGGTCGCGCTGTTCGGGCTTGGCGGATCGGGGCTTGCAACGGCCAAGGCGCTGCAGGCGGGAGGGGCTGTTGTCATTGCCTGGGACGACAATCCTGACAGCGTGGTGCGGGCACAGGCCGAAGGCGTGCCGACTCGGGATCTGCGCGAAATCGACTGGTCGACCGTCGCATCTTTCGTGCTGTCGCCTGGCGTCCCGCTCACCCATCCTAAACCGCACTGGACGGTGGGTTTTGCCAGGACTGCAGGTGTCGAGATCATCGGCGATGTCGAGATCTTCGTGCGCGAGCGGCGGGCGCAGGCACCGGATTGCCCGTTCATCGCGATCACCGGGACCAACGGCAAGTCGACCACGACGGCTCTGATTGCCCATATTCTTCAGGCGAGTGGTCGCGACACCCAGCTTGGCGGCAATATCGGCCGTGCGGTGCTGACGCTCGATCTGCCGAAGGATGGCCGCTTCTTCGTCGTTGAATGCTCGTCCTATCAGATCGACCTTGCCCCGACGCTGAACCCGACTGCCGGCATCCTGCTCAACCTGACGCCCGATCATCTCGATCGCCACGGCACGATGCAGCATTATGCCGAGGTGAAAGAGCGTCTTGTCGCCGGAGCGAAGACTGCGATCGTCGGGACCGATGACAGCTATTGCGAGCTGATTGGCGACCGTGTCGAACGTGCCGGGACCAAGGTCATCCGGATCTCGAAGCGGCAGCCGCTCGCCGATGGCCTCTATGCCGACGGCTCGCGCATCATGCGGGCCGAGAACGGAGCATCTGCTCCTCTGGTCGATCTCGATGGGATCCAGACGCTGCGCGGCAGCCACAATGCCCAGAATGCCTGCGCCGCCATCGCGGCCTGCCTGGCAGCAGGCGTCTCGGAAGACGAGATCCGCAAGGGCCTGCAGAGCTTCCCGGGCCTCAAGCATCGCATGCAGCCTGTGGCGCGCCGTCGTCAGGTCGTCTTCGTCAACGACAGTAAGGCGACAAATGCGGACGCGGCAGCTCCTGCGCTTTCCAGCTACGAGCGGATCTACTGGATCGCCGGTGGTCTTCCAAAGGAAGGCGGCATCGCAAGCCTCGCACCACTCTTCCCGCGCATCGTGAAGGCCTATCTGATCGGCGAGGCTGCTTCGGCCTTCGCCGCGCAGCTTGGTGACCGGGTGCCGTACGAGATCTCGGACAGGCTGGAGCGCGCCGTGGCGCATGCCGCAGAGGATGCCGATCGGGATGGCGAAGCTTCGGCCGTGATGCTCTCACCGGCCTGCGCGAGCTTCGACCAGTACAAGAATTTCGAGGTTCGCGGTGATGCTTTCGTGGCACATGTGGCGGAACTCGAAGGTGTGACGATGCTGATCGACCTGCCGACAGGAGGCAAATGAGATGGTAAGCCGCGTAGAGAGGGGGCCGGTCGCTGACTGGTTCTGGACGATCGATCGTCTGTTCCTGATCACCTTCGTTCTCCTGATGGGGATCGGGCTGATGCTCTCCTTCGCGGCCTCTCCGGCGGTGGCCGAACGTCTCGGCCTCGACAGCTTCCACTTCGTCAAGCGCCACGCGATCTTTATGATGCCGGCGCTTGTCGTGATGATCGGCCTGTCCTTCCTGTCGCCGCGCCAGGTGCGCCGCGTCGCCATGCTGATCCTGGCGGCCTCGCTGATCATGATGGTGCTTGTGCTCTTCATCGGCCTTGAGGTGAAGGGTGGTCGTCGCTGGCTGTCGGTAGGGTCGATGTCGATCCAGCCGTCCGAATTCATGAAGCCAGCTTTCGTGGTGATCTGCGCCTGGCTTTTTGCCGAACATGCGCGCCAGCCGGAGATCCCGGGCAATCTCTTTGCCATCCTGCTTTTCGGCATTGCTGCCGCCCTCCTGATTGCCCAGCCGGATCTTGGCCAGACCATCCTGATCGGCAGCGTCTGGGGTGCTATGTTCTTCATGGCCGGCATGCCATGGCTCTGGATCGTCGTGCTCGGAGTCCTGGGAAGTGTTGGCTTCTTCGGTGCCTATATGACATTGCCGCACGTGGCCGGGCGAATAGACCGCTTTCTCACCGGCGAAGGCGACACGTTCCAGGTCGATACGGCGCGCGAAGCGATCATCCGCGGAGACTGGTTCGGCCAGGGGCCGGGCGAGGGGATCGTCAAACGCATCATTCCCGACAGCCATACCGACTTCATCTTTTCGGTCGCGGCGGAGGAATTCGGCATCGTCTTCTGCATGGTGCTGGTCGCGATCTTCGCCTTCCTTGTTCTTCGAGGCCTCAGCCATGCCTACAAGGAGCGCAACGATTTCAACCGTCTTGCCGTGTCCGGTCTCGTTTTGCTGCTCGGCATCCAGTCGATGATCAATATCGGCGTCAATCTCGAGCTCCTGCCGGCCAAGGGCATGACGCTTCCGCTTATTTCCTATGGTGGCTCGTCGATGACGGCGATCTGCGTCACGGCCGGCTTCATCCTGGCGCTCACCCGCCGCCGTCCGGAAAAGCGCGCCCAGGAGCGCAGCCTCTTCCGGTCGGTTGCCGGTGTGCCTGCGGAGTAAATGCAGATGACAAAGGGTATCGTGTTGCTTGCCGCCGGGGGGACGGGCGGACATCTTTTCCCGGCCGAGGCGCTGGCGCATGAACTGAAGGCGCGCGGCTATAACGTGCATCTGGTGACCGACAGACGCGCCGAACGTTATGCCGGGAGTTTTCCGGCTGATGAGATCCACACCGTTTCTTCGGCCACCATCGGCTCGAAGAATCCGGTAGCCGTCGTCAAGGCGTTCCTGTCGCTCTGGCGCGGCTATCGCGAGGCGCGAAGCCTTGTGTCGCGCCTGAAGCCGAAAGCCGTCATCGGCTTCGGCGGTTATCCGACGGTGCCTCCACTCTTTGCGGCAGCCGGTCTCGGGGTTCCCACGGCAGTGCACGAACAGAACGCCGTCATGGGCCGCGCCAACAAGCTTCTTGCCTCGCGGGTGCGTGCTATTGCCGGTGGCTTCCTGTCGCCCAGTGGCGAGCACAAGGCAAAGATGGTGCTGACCGGAAATCCAGTGCGGCCTGCTGTCATCGCCGCCGCAACTCAGCCCTATATGCCATCCCGTGACACCGCGCCGTTCAACCTGGTTGTCTTCGGTGGAAGCCAGGGCGCGCAGTTCTTTTCCGACGCCATCCCCGGCGCCATCCGGTTGCTGCCAGATGGCTTGCGTTCGCGGCTCGTCGTGACGCAGCAGGCGCGACCGGAAGACCGGCAGAAGGTAATCGACAGCTATGCAACGCTCGGCATTCGTGCCGATGTTGCGCCATTCTTTACCGACATGGCTGAACGGCTGGCCGCTGCCCATCTGGTGATCTGCCGCTCAGGGGCGTCGACGGTTTCGGAGCTGGCGGTCATTGGTCGGCCAAGCCTGCTCGTGCCCTATCCGCATGCGCTCGACCATGACCAGGCGGCGAATGCTGCGGCGCTCGCCGCGCAAGGTGGTGCGCAGGTCATCCCGCAGGCGCAGCTTTCCACCGACAGGATCGCAAGCCTTCTGACGGAGGCAATGGAGGGGCCAGATCAGCTCGCCACGATGGCAGCTGCCGCGAAAAGCACGGGCAAGCCCGATGCGGCCGGCTTGCTCGCAGACCTCGTAGAGGCTATTGCCGCCGGCAAGGGCATTGCCCAGTCGAAGGGAGCCACACAATGAAAATGCCGAAATCCATCGGTCTGGTCCATTTCATCGGGATCGGCGGCATCGGGATGAGCGGGATCGCCGAGGTGCTGCATAATCTCGGGCACAGGGTGCAAGGGTCAGACCAGGCCGAAAGCGCCAACGTCCAGCGTCTGCGCGCCAAGGGCATCGAGGTCTTTGTCGGCCACAAGGCCGAGAACCTGGGTGAGGCCGAGGTCGTCGTTGTCTCGACCGCGATCAAAAAGAACAATCCGGAGCTGATCGCCGCGCGTGAAAAGCTGCTGCCGATCGTCCGGCGCGCCGAAATGCTGGCTGAGCTCATGCGCTTCCGCAACGCGATCGCCGTTGGCGGCACGCATGGCAAGACCACGACCACGTCGATGGTCGCAGCGCTTCTCGATGCCGGCGCACTCGATCCAACCGTGATCAATGGCGGTATAATCAACGCCTATGGCACCAATGCCCGCATGGGCGAGGGCGAATGGATGGTGGTCGAGGCTGATGAGTCCGACGGCACCTTCCTGAAGCTGCCGGCCGATGTTGCGATCGTCACCAATATCGATCCGGAGCATCTGGACCATTACGGCACCTTCGACAATGCACGGGCAGCGTTTCGACAGTTCGTCGAGAACGTGCCGTTCTATGGCTTCGGTGTGATGTGCCTGGACCATCCGGAAGTGCAGGCGCTGGTCGGGCGCATCGAGGATCGCAAGGTCATCACCTACGGTGAGAACCCGCAGGCGGACGTGCGCTTCTCGAATGTGCGCCTCGATGGCACGCGTTCGATCTTCGACGTCGAGATCCGCCGTCGCCGCACGGGCCGGGTGTTCAACTTCAAGGATCTGGTCCTGCCGATGCCGGGCCGGCACAATATCTCGAATGCCTGTGCCGCAATCGCTGTGGCCAACCGGCTCGACATTCCGGAAGAGGCGATCCGCAAGGGGCTTGCCGGCTTCGGCGGCGTCAAGCGGCGCTTTACGCTCACAGGCGCTTCGAACGGCGTGCAAGTGTTCGACGACTACGGTCACCACCCGGTCGAGATCAAGGCCGTGCTGCGGGCCGCGCGCGAATCGTGCAAGGGGCGGATCATCGCCGTGCATCAGCCGCACCGCTTCAGCCGGCTTGCAAGCCTGTTCGATGACTTTGCCAACTGCTTCAACGATGCCGATACGATCTTCTTGTCGCCGGTTTATGCAGCGGGAGAAGAGCCGATCGAGGGGATCGATTCGGAAACGCTGGTCTCGCGCATCAAATCGGGCGGCCATCGCGACGCGCGATATCTGGCCACGCCTGATCAACTGGCCTCGCTCGTTGCAGGCATTGCACAACCGGGTGATTTCGTGGTCCTGTTGGGGGCCGGCAACATCACCCAGTGGGCTGCTGCCCTGCCGACAGAACTAGATGCAATTTCGGGAAAGTCTTGAATGAAACAGGTGGATGGGGAAAAGCTTCTGGCGTCACTCGGCCCTGAAGTCAACGATCTCAAGGGGCGGCTGACGCCCGACGCGCCGATGGACCGGGTGACCTGGTTCCAGGCCGGCGGCCTCGCCGAACTGATGTTCCAGCCGCATGACGTCGAGGATCTGACCGCGTTCCTCAAGCTTCTGCCCGAAGAGGTGCCGCTGACAGTCGTCGGCGTCGGATCAAATCTGCTTGTGCGTGATGGTGGGATCCCCGGTGTGGTCATTCGCCTGTCTGCCAAGGGGTTCGGCCAGGTTGAACTCGCGGGTGAGAACCGCATTCGTGCGGGTGCGATCTGCCCCGACAAGCACATTGCCGCGATGGCGATGGACAACAATATCGGTGGATTCCATTTCTACTACGGCATTCCCGGTTCGATCGGGGGCGCGATCCGTATGAACGCCGGCGCCAATGGTAGCGAAACGGCCAACCGGCTGATCGAGGTCGAGGCTGTCGACCGCAAGGGCAATGTTCACGTGCTGTCGAATGCCGACATGGGCTACAGCTATCGCCATTCTGCCGCGCCCGAAGGCCTGATCTTCACCAGCGCGCTTTTTGAAGGCTATCCAGAAGAGAAGGCCAAGATCCGCGCCGACATGGATGCGGTGCGCCATCACCGCGAAACGGTCCAGCCGATCAAGGAAAAGACTGGGGGCTCGACCTTCAAGAACCCCGAGGGACATTCGGCCTGGGAACTGATCGACGAGGCCGGTTGCCGCGGTCTGATGATCGGTGGTGCACAGATGTCGTCGTTGCATTGCAACTTCATGATCAATGTTGGCCATGCGACGGGCTACGATCTCGAATACCTGGGTGAGACTGTTCGCCAGCGTGTCTTCGAGACCTCGGGCGTCAAGCTCGAATGGGAGATCAAGCGGCTCGGCATCTTCATGCCCGGTCGTGAGGTGAAGCCGTTCATGGGGGTTGTCTCGGCCTAGGCTGAACCGATTGCCCCACGAAGTTTTAACTTCGCTCATTTAGGCTCCCCGAGCGTACGGGGAGTAAAATGTTCAATCTGGTGCATGTCTGGGTGATCCGGCAGCTGACGCTCGGCGAGTTTTCGTCGCGCCGAGCCGTGGTATCGAAAGCAGTATGGATGGCGACCAAGATCGCTATCTTTGCCTATTTGCTCAATCTTGTTGGGCATATGATCCTCGTTTCACTGGGGTTGCTCCCCTATCCGCTCGGTCAGGCCCTGCTGGTCGCGACCATGCTGACACCACCCGTTTCTTTTGTGGTTGCCCTGGCGGCCTATTCAGTCGTCGGCCTGGCACTTTACGATCTCGGTGTGTCGCGGCAGCGTTTCGAGATGCTCAGCCGGACCGACATGCTGTCAGGCCTGATGAACCGCCGGGCGTTCCTCGATACATTCGACCAGGCGAGGGGCCCGGTCGCGCTGATCCTGCTCGATATCGATCGCTTCAAGACAATCAACGATACGCTTGGTCACAAGGTCGGCGACGACGTCATCGTCAAGGTTGCCCAGTGTTTGACGGATGCATCGGGTCAGGGGGCGGTTGTCGCTCGCATCGGTGGGGAAGAGTTCGCCGTGCTGCTCTCGGGCGGTCATGCTTCGAGCATGCTCGATGTTGCCGAGTCGATCCGCGGGTCGGTCGAGAGTATGGAGTTCGAAACGGCGGGACGCCGGATCTCGGTAACTGTCTCCGCCGGTTTGTCGGACGGGGTGGCTGAACTTGGCTTCAGTGAACTCTTTTCCGGGGCCGACAGGGCTCTTTACCTTGCCAAGGCCAGCGGCCGGAATCGAATCGTGCATGCGAGGCAGCTCACCGAAGCGTCTCTGGACGCCTCAGGCCGTGCCAATGGTCCGGCGGAGCCGTTCGTCTCACGAATGACAGCCTGATGGCATAAAGTCGGTAAATAATTCTTTTTTCCAGTCGGTTGGCTCCATTTTTTTATGTCATACGTAAGAGTGCGACTAAGGATGCGCGCACCCTCAGTTAACGAAAGTAAACGGTTCATTAACCTTAATGTTGTTGAACTGGGTTTACGGAGCCCGAGTGCGGCCGTCGGTTGGTTTTGGATTTTGCGAGGCGTAGATGAGTGGCAAGCATGTCGCGGTTTTGATGGGTGGATTGTCCTCCGAGCGGCCTGTCAGCTTGTCCTCGGGTAATGCCTGCGCGACCGCTCTCGAAGGTGAGGGCTTCAGGGTGACCCGCGTCGATGTCGGTCGTGACATTGGTCGGGTTCTGGAGGAACTCCGGCCCGATGTTGCCTTCAATGCGCTGCATGGTCCCTTTGGTGAGGACGGCACCATTCAGGGTGTTCTCGAATATCTCGAAATTCCCTACACGCATTCCGGCGTGCTCGCTTCGGCGCTTGCGATGGACAAGAAGCAGGCCAAAATCGTGGCCGCCCAGGCGGGTATCCCGGTTGCCGAGGCCGTGGTCATCAATCGATTCGATATCGGCAATGCGCATCCTATGGTGCCGCCTTATGTGGTGAAGCCGGTTCGTGAGGGTTCAAGCTTCGGTGTTGTCATTGTCCGCGAGGATATGGCGCATCCGCCACAGATCCTGACGTCAGATGAGTGGCGCTTTGGCGGTGTTGTCATGGTGGAGCGCTATGTGGCCGGGCGTGAGCTCACCTGTGGCGTGATGGATGGCAAGGTGCTGGGTGTGACGGAGATCGTGCCGCTCGGTCACGGCTTCTACGACTACGACTCCAAGTATGCGGCGGGTGGTTCTCAGCACGTGCTTCCTGCGCAAATTTCACCGAAAATTTACCAAAAAATACAATCATTGGCGCTGAAGGCGCATCAGGCGCTCGGGTGTCGCGGAGTGAGTCGGTCAGACTTCCGCTACGACGATCGTTTCTCTGAGGACGGTGATCTGATCTGGCTGGAGCTTAACAATCAGCCTGGTATGACCCCGACCTCGTTGCTGCCGGAAATGGCTGCCCATGCGGGCTACAGCTTTGGTGAATTCGTACGTTGGATGGTGGAGGACGCTTCTTGTTCTCGTTGAGCGGCAACAAATCGGCTGATGGGGTTGGGGGCTATCCGGGGTCGCCTCTCGTTTCGGCAGAGGCGAAGGTGCTTCCGCGCCCGCTGCGTCGCGTCGTTCGTTTCGTGATCAGCCTGTGTTCTGGTCGAATCGTTTTGCCGCGTCATCTCGGCAAGGTCGGTCTGGTGGCCTTTTACGGTGTTGTCGGCCTGCATGGTGTCGTCGTTGGTGGGCACGGTCCCGTCGTAGCGCAGGCCGTGACGTCGACGGCGGGCTTTGCCGTTGAGGATGTTCGGGTGTCCGGCAATCAGCATACGTCGGAAATCGACATTCTGCAGCTTCTCGGGCTTGATGGTTCGACCAGTCTTCTCGGTCTTGATATCGCGGCTGCCCGCACTGCGCTGTCGGAGCTTCCCTGGGTTGAATCGGCCGAAGTTCGCAAGGTCTATCCGTCGACGGTCGAAGTCGTTCTGCGCGAGCGGCAGGCTTATGCAATCTGGCAGCATGGCAGCGACCTTTCGCTGATCGAGCGGTCCGGTTCGGTCATTGCCCCGCTGCGCGACAACAAGTTCGCCTCTCTGCCGCTGTTCGTCGGGCGGGATGCGGAGACCGCGGCCGCCACCATTGATGAGGAATTCTCCAAGTGGCCTGCGATTGCCTCGCGCGTGAAGGCCTTTGTTCGTGTCGGTGGTCGTCGCTGGGACGTTCATCTCGACAATGGGGTCGTCGTCCGCTTGCCTGAGGAAAACGTCGCTGGCGCGCTGGCGTTGCTCAATCGCTTTGATGAAGAGCAGCAGGTTCTGTCGCGGGATATCGCGATGGTCGACATGCGTCTTCCTGACCGTGTGGCCGTACGCTTGACGCCTGGAGCCCAGGAGCGCCGACTGGCGGCTCTGGAGGAGCGCCGCAAGGCTCTCAAGAAGCTGGAGCAGAAGATATGAGCATCTTTAACGGCTCCTCCTTTGGTCTTCCGCGCACCAGGCCGCTTTCTTCGAAGCGGGCGCATGTCGTTTCGGTGCTCGATATCGGTTCAACCAAGGTCGTCTGCATCATCGCCCGCCTCACGCCGCGTCGTGAGTCCGCCGTGTTGCCGGGCCGTACCCACAATGTCGAGGTCATCGGTCTTGGTCACCAGCGTTCGCATGGGATCAAGTCCGGCGTGATTGCCGATCTCGATGCCGTCGAAAACGTCGTCCGTCTCGCCGTCGATGCGGCCGAGCGCATGGCCGGCCTTACCGTCGAAAGCCTGATCGTTAACGTCTCTGCCGGTCGCATCGGTTCCGACGTCTATACCGCTTCCATCGATCTCGGTGGCCAGGAAGTCGAATCCGGTGATCTGCGCAAGGTGCTGATCGCGGCTGGCCAGCAGTCGCAGGGCAATGATCGTGCGGTCCTGCATTCGCTGCCTACGGGCTTTTCACTTGACGGAGAACGGGGAATCCGTGATCCCCTTGGAATGTATGGCGACGTTCTCGGCGTCGACATGCATGTGGTCACGGCCGAACGTGCAGCGCTTCGCAATCTGGAGCTCTGCATCAACAGGGCTCACCTGACCGTCGAGGGGGTGGTTGCCACCCCTTACGCCAGCGGCCTTGCTGCACTGGTCGATGACGAGGTGGAGCTCGGTTGCGCGGCGATCGATATGGGTGGTGGCATGACCACCATCTCGGTCTTCGCCGAAGGCAAGTTGATCCATACGGACGCCATCGGGATCGGCGGTCACCATGTGACGACCGATCTGGCGCGCGGGCTCTCCACCCGTATCGAGGATGCAGAACGTCTGAAGGTCGTTCACGGTTCGGCTGTCGCCAACGGGGCCGACGATCGCGAAGTCGTGTCGGTTCCGCCGATCGGCGAGGACGATCGTGATCAGCCGACCCAGGTGCCGAAGGCGCTTCTGACCCGGATCATCAGCGCGCGTATCGAGGAAACCCTCGAGATGCTGCGCGACCGGATCCAGAAGTCGGGCTTCTCGCCGGTGGTTGGAAAGCGCGTGGTTCTGACGGGTGGCGCCTGCCAGCTCACCGGCATGCCGGAAGCGGCGCGCCGCATCCTGGCTCGCAACGTCCGCATCGGTCGTCCCATGGGCGTTTCCGGCCTGCCGGCGGCAGCCAAGGGGCCGGCCTTCTCGACGGCCGTCGGGCTGACGATCTATCCGCAGATGGCGGATCAGGAAACACATGCCGGGCAGGGCGGGTTGTTCTCGCCCTTCGGCAACGGAAACAGCCGCTTCGCCCGAATGGGGCAATGGCTGAAAGAGAGTTTTTGAGTTCACCCTGCCGGACACAAGGTTCGGCCAAGGGAAATCTGTTGAAATGACATGGCCGGCTTGGCGATGCGGCCGGAAAAAGAAGGAACGGGTACCATGACCATCAAGCTGCAGAAGCCAGATATCACTGAGCTGAAGCCCCGCATCACCGTCTTCGGTGTCGGTGGCGGTGGCGGCAATGCCGTCAACAACATGATCACCGCTGGTCTGCAGGGCGTCGATTTCGTCGTCGCCAACACGGATGCCCAGGCGCTGACCATGACCAAGGCCGAGCGCATCATCCAGCTCGGCGTTAACGTCACCGAAGGTCTCGGCGCCGGCTCGCAGCCGGAAGTTGGGCGTGCGGCCGCTGAAGAGTGCATCGACGAGATCATCGACCATCTCAATGGAACCCACATGTGCTTCGTTACCGCCGGCATGGGCGGTGGTACCGGCACGGGTGCGGCTCCCGTTGTCGCCCAGGCCGCCCGCAACAAGGGCATCCTGACCGTCGGCGTCGTCACCAAGCCGTTCCACTTCGAAGGCGCGCGTCGCATGCGTCTTGCCGAGCAGGGCATCGAGGAACTGCAGAAGTCGGTCGACACGCTGATCGTCATCCCGAACCAGAACCTCTTCCGCATTGCCAACGACCGCACCACCTTCGCTGACGCCTTCGCGATGGCCGACCAGGTCCTGTATTCCGGCGTTGCCTGCATTACCGACCTGATGGTCAAGGAAGGCCTGATCAACCTCGACTTCGCGGACGTTCGCTCCGTGATGCGCGAGATGGGCCGCGCGATGATGGGTACAGGCGAGGCATCCGGTGATGGCCGCGCGATGCAGGCTGCCGAAGCCGCGATCGCCAACCCGCTGCTCGACGAGACCTCGATGAAGGGCGCCCAGGGTCTGCTGATCTCGATCACCGGTGGTCGTGACCTCACGCTGTTCGAAGTCGATGAAGCAGCGACCCGTATCCGCGAAGAAGTCGATCCGGACGCCAATATCATCCTTGGTGCTACCTTCGACGAAGCGCTCGAAGGCATCATCCGCGTGTCGGTTGTCGCCACCGGCATCGACCGTGCCGCGCTCGCCTCCAAGGGCTTTGAAGCGGCTCCGCTGGCAAAGCCCGCTATGCGTTCCTCCGCGGCCGTTGCTCCGGCACCGGCCGCATATCAGCCTGCAATGACGCAGGCCCCCAAGCCGACCATGGATCCGGTCGCAGACACCATTCGTTCGGCTGAAGCTGCCATGGAACGCGAACTCGAAATCGCCGTTGCCCGTCAGCCGCTGAGCCAGCCGCAGCCTGCTCCGCAGCAGGAATTCCGTCCGGCAAGCCGCCTGTTCGCTTCGCCGGCTCCGGAAGCAGCTCCCGCTCCGCAGATGATGCAGCCGGTTGCTCCGGCCCCGGTCATGAGCCAGCCGGCTCCTGTCATGCCGCAGCCTGCCCCCGTCATGCAGGCGCCCATTGCGCCAGCACCGATGGCGGCTGAACCCCGCATGGCCGCTGAACCGGTGCGCATGCCGAAGGTCGAGGACTTCCCGCCGGTGCTTCGCGCCGAAATCGATCACCGCGCCCAGCCTGCAGCGCCTGCTGCCCAGGACGAGCGTGGCCCGATGGGGCTCCTGAAGCGCATCACCAACTCTCTCGGCCGTCAGGCTGAAGACGAGCAGCTGATGGGTGACATGACCGGTTCCGCACCGGCTGCCCCCTCGCAGCAGCGCCGTCCGCTGTCTGCAGAAGCAAGCCTCTATGCTCCGCGTCGCGGCCAGCTGGACGATCATGGTCGTGCAACGCCGGCTCGTGCCACCAGCGAAGACGACCAGCTCGAGATCCCGGCCTTCCTTCGTCGCCAGACGAGCTGATCGCCAGGCCAGAATGATTGAAGAGACCCGGGCCGAGAGGCTCGGGTTTCTTGCATTTGTAGCCTGTTTCGGAACCTGTATTTCTTGATGTTAATCAATGGGCTGGCTTCGTTACAAAGCGAAAGAATCAGTGATTTGGCTGGAGGGGCGGGGCCACGTATGTATGAGATCGAAAGAGGGCTCGTTTGAGTCTTTGATACGTATTTGCGACGGGAAGCTTCAGATCCACCGCCTCGTCGCACCATTTTAAGGCTATCGGAATGGCAATTGCTTTGCTCGGATTTCAAACCACGATCGCAGCGCCGCTTACGCTGACCGGGATCGGGGTTCATTCCGGACGAGAGGTGTCCATCACATTCCAGCCGGCTGAGGCCGGTACGGGCGTGGTTTTCCAGCGTCAGCACGATGACGGTTCCACGAGCGAATATCGGGCCGTATCGGCGCATGTCGGCAATACCGATCTTTGCACGGTGCTCGGTACCAATCCGGCCCGGTCGATCGCGACCATCGAACATGTCATGGCCGCCATTTATGCGCTGGGCCTCGACAATCTGATTGTCGAAGTCGACGGTGCGGAAATGCCGATCATGGATGGTAGCTCCGAAGTGTTCATCGATGCCATCGAGCAGGTGGGCATTACCAATCTTGGCGTCAAGCGCCGCTACATTCGCGTCATCAAGCCGGTTCGCATCGAATCGGGCGTATCCTGGTCTGAATTCCGCCCCTATGACGGCACGCGCTTCGAGGTCGAAATCGACTTCGACAGCCAGTTGATCGGGCGGCAGAAGTGGGAAGGGGACCTCACGGCTGAGACCTTCAAGAACGAGTTGTCTCGCGCCCGCACGTTCGGCTTCATGCGCGACGTGGAGCGTCTTTGGGCTGCCGGCTTCGCGCTAGGCTCCTCGCTTGAAAATTCCGTCGTGATCTCCGACGACGATACGGTCATCAATGTCGAAGGCCTGCGCTACGAGAAGGACGAATTCGTCCGCCACAAGACGCTCGACGCCGTGGGCGATCTTGCGCTTGCCGGAGCACAGTTCATCGGTTGCTACCGTTCCTATCGTGGCGGTCACAAGATGAACGCCAATGCGCTGAAGGCGCTTCTGAGCGATCCGACGGCTTATGAGGTCGTGGAGGCGCCGAGCCGCAGCCATCAGGTTCGTGCGCGGGAGTTCGTTCCCGTCCAGGTTTCGGAGTTCGCTCCCTGGTCGGCTTGAGTGCCGAGCGGAGCATGTCCAGTTGGAACGCCGGCATCCTTGTGAGGGCCGGCGTTTTTGTTTGATCGCGGCATCGGTGCGGGGAACGGCAGTTTCTGGGCGCCTCGCCACAAAAATGCGTTAAAGTCACATCACTGCGTTGCCCTAGTGCCGCTTTTGTGGCTAGAAACGCCAGTTGAAGGCGACGGTTTTCAAGCGGCGCTGCAATCGGGATCTTTCGAATGAAGCATGTGGGATCGGTCGTTGTGAAGAAAGCCGCGCGTATTGCAGGCCTGTGCGTGATGATGTCTGTGGGCGTCGTGCTTGCCGGGTGCCAGTCGGATCCGGATATCGACATCAGCAAGCTCGCTGCCGAGACCGAGCCGCCGGAAGTGCTCTACAATCAGGGCCTCGCCAATATCAAGGCGGGCAACATGAGCGAAGCGTCCCGCAAGTTCGATGCTGTCGACGCACAGAACCCGTTCTCGGAGTGGTCGCGCAAGGCGCTCGTGATGAGCACCTTCACCAAGTATCGTCTGGGCCGATACGCCGATGCGATCTCTACCGGTAACCGTTACATGAGCCTCTATCCGAAGTCGGAGGATGCGGCTTACGCGCAGTATCTCGTGGGCCTTTCGCACTGGAAGCAGATTTCCAACGTCACACAGGACCAGCGCAATTCGGTCAAGACAATCGAAGCCATGCAGCGCGTGGTCAACGAATTCCCCGATTCGGAATATGTTGATGATGCGCAGGCAAAGATCCGCTTCGCGCGTGACCAGTTGGCCGGCAAGGAAATGCAGGTCGGTCGCTACTACCTGGAACGCAAGGAATACCTCGCTGCGATCTCGCGTTTCCGCGTCGTCGTGGAGCAGTATCCGAACACCAACCAGATCGAGGAAGCGCTCGCACGCCTCGTTGAGTCGTATTTTGCGATGGGCGTCGTTTCGGAGGCGCAGGCGGCTGCGGCCGTGCTCGGGCACAACTATCCTGACAGCCAGTGGTATGCCGACTCCTACAAACTGCTGCAGCGTGGCGGCCTTGAGCCGCGTGAGAATGCCGGGTCGTGGATCACGCGTGCCGGTCGCAGACTGCTGATCGGGACCTGACGGTCCCTCGTCACGAAGTGAGATCCTGAGCTTATGCTTGTCCAGCTGTCGATCCGCGATATCGTTCTGATCGAGCGGCTGGACCTTGCCTTCGAGACAGGCCTTTCCGTGCTCACGGGCGAAACAGGCGCCGGCAAATCGATCCTGCTCGACAGTCTGTCGCTTGCCCTCGGTGGTCGAGGTGACGGCTCGCTCGTCCGCCATGGTGAAGACAAGGGGCAGGTGACGGCGGTCTTCGACGTCGGCAGCAGTCATCCCGCCCGGACGCTTCTGAAGGGCAATGGCGTCGACGATGACGGTGATCTCATCTTCCGCCGTATCCAGTCTGCCGATGGCCGCACCCGCGCCTATATCAACGACCAGCCGGTGAGCGTGCAACTGATGCGGCAGGTCGGGCAATTGCTCGTCGAGATCCATGGCCAGCACGATGATCGGGCGCTGATCGATACAGACGCCCATCGCATGCTGCTCGATGCCTTTGCGGGTCTTACCGACGAGGCCGTGGCGCTTGGCGAAAGCTATCGTCGATGGCGGGATGCGGAGCGGGCTTTCAAGACGCACAAGGCCAAGGTCGAGGCTGCGGCACGCGAGGCGGACTATCTGCGTGCCTCGGTCGAGGAACTGGAGGCGCTTTCGCCGCTGGACGGCGAGGAGGACGAACTTGCCGAGCGGCGCTCGCGCATGCAGAAGTCCGAGCGCATTGCGGGTGATATCGCAGAAGCGTCAGAATTCCTGAATGGCAACGCCTCGCCGGTGCCCCATATCGCGTCATTGATGCGCCGGCTGGAGCGCAAGAGCCATGAGGCTCCGGGGCTTCTGGAAGAGACCGTGCAGCTTCTGGGCTCGGCTCTGGACACGCTGTCAGCCGCGCAGATGGAAGTGGAGGCGGCACTTCGCCGCACCGAGTTCGATCCGCACGAACTGGAACGCGTCGAGGAGCGGTTGTTCGGTCTCAGGGCCGCGGCCCGCAAATACTCTGTTGCCGTTGTCGACCTCCCGGCTCTCGCGGAGAAGATGGTCGCCGACCTTGCCGATCTCGATGCGGGCGAGGAGCGCCTTGGCCAGCTCGAAGCGACCGTCAGCGAGACGAAGGCGCATTACGATCATCTGGCGCTGCAGCTGTCTGAAAAGCGGCGCAACGCTGCCCAGGCGCTGGCGGATGCCGTGATGCAGGAATTGCCGGCTCTGAAGTTGGAGCGGGCACGCTTCATGGTGGACGTGTCCGCCAATTCCGAGAATCCGACTGCCGATGGCATCGATACTGTTGAATTTCATGTTCAGACCAATCCTGGCACCAGGCCCGGGCCGATCATGAAGGTCGCGTCGGGTGGGGAGCTGTCCCGCTTCCTGCTGGCACTCAAGGTGGCGCTTGCCGACCGGGGATCGGCGCCGACGCTTGTCTTCGACGAGATCGATACCGGCGTGGGCGGGGCGGTCGCCGATGCGATCGGGCAGCGCCTGAAGCGGCTTGCGGCGAAGGTCCAGGTGCTGTCTGTCACCCATGCACCGCAGGTGGCGGCGCGGGCCTCGACGCATTTCCTGATCTCCAAGGGCCCGACGGGCGATGCTGGCGACAAGATCGCCACGCGGGTCGCGATCATGGAGCCGGAGCTTCGCAAGGAAGAAATCGCTCGCATGCTGGCCGGTGCCTCGGTCACCGACGAGGCGCGGGCGGCTGCGGCAAAGCTGCTGGCGGCCGGAGAGTGATTGCCATCCGTCCGGCTTCGGTTACGCTCGGTGCCGAAATCTGTTTTCCGGATCTGCCATGCTCGAACTGATCCAGATCTACTGGGCCGAGACCCTCGCCGTGCTCTCCGTAGTCTTCGGCACGGTGGCAGCAACCCATGCTGCGATGACCAAGCGTGAGGTTCGTTCTGCGCTCGGCTGGGTCGGGGTGATCATCCTCTCGCCTCTGGTCGGGGCCATGATCTATGCGGTGGCCGGGATCAACCGGATACGGCGGGCAACGCTCATTTCCAGGCGGGCGCTCGAGCTGGACGACATCTGGCGCAGCCTGTCGCTGTTTGCGGTCAGCCGTGAAAACGTTGCCGCGCAGTTCGGCAGCCGTTTCGGCCAGATGAAGCTGCTCGGTGACAAGGTCACGCGGCATCCATTGTCGTCCGGCAATCGCATCACGATGCTGACCACCGGAGAGGAGACCTTCGATGCGATGTGCCAGGCCATCGATGCGGCCGAGCACAGTATCATCCTCGAGACCTACATCTTCGATCGCGACACTGTCGGCCAGAGGATCGCCGAGTGCCTGATCGCCGCACACAGGCGCGGCGTCGCCGTGCGGGTGATCGTGGACGCGGTCGGTGCGCGCTATAGCGTGCCGAGCATCATCGGGCGGCTGGAAGAGGGCGGTGTCCCGGTTGCAGCGTTCAATGGCCAGGTCATCATGGGGTTGAGGCTGCCTTATGCCAATCTGCGCACGCACCGGAAGATCCTTGTGGTCGACGGGAGCGTTGCCTTTGTCGGAGGCATGAACATTCGTGCCGGGTTCATCGGCTCGCACGCCGCCCGCGACACGCATTTTCGAGTGACCGGACCCGTGGTGGCGGACATCCTGGCCGTGGCTGCGGAAGACTGGCATTTCGAGAGAGACGAGGTTCTTCTGGGCCCCGAATGGCGCGTGCGGCTTGACGAAGCCGTTCCGGGGGCGGGGACGTCGATCCGCGCCGTGGTCTCCGGGCCGGATACGCACGTCGAGACGAATCACAAGCTTCTGCTTGGCGCGTTTTCCGTTGCGGAGCGCTCGATCCGGATCGTCTCGCCCTATTTCCTGCCGGATACCACATTCATTGCGGCCCTGAATACGGCGGCGCGGCGTGGCGTGCAGGTGGATGTGATCGTGCCATCGCAGAACAACCTGGCGATTGTGGCGCGGGCGATGATGGGACAGTTCGACCAGATTCTGCGGGAAGGCTGCCGCGTTCATTTGTCGAGCGGCCCCTTCGATCATTCCAAACTGATGGTCATCGATCGCCAGTGGTGCTTCATCGGATCGTCCAACCTCGATTCGCGTTCGCTGCGGTTGAATTTCGAAATCGACCTTGAAGTCTATGACCGGGACCTTGCCGAGCAGATTGAGGACAAGATCGATGCCACACTCTCTACGGCCCAGGCGTTGACGCTGCACGATCTCAAATCGCGTTCCCTGCCGAACCGGCTCGTCGACCGCTTGTTCTGGCTCGGATCGCCCTATCTTTGACCAAGGCATGCCCGTCGCGGCGGGCTGCGCATGACCCGACTGGCCTGCGGCCGAACCGAAGACGGATGCAACTGGCGTGACGAAAAAGCACAAGCCCAGCCTGGCGCACACGATGGTGACCTCCATCCGCAATCGACACTGGCGTCCGGGGGAGCGGACCGCACCGGTCGGCGGCGACGGCGTGATGACGGTTGCCTCCTACAATGTGCACAAATGCGTCGGCACGGACGGCCGATTCGACCCGGAACGGATCATCGACGTCATCCGTGAGATCGGCCCTGATGTGATTGCGCTTCAGGAGGCCGACCAGCGGTTCGGAGAGCGCTCCGGCCTGCTCGACCTCAACCGCCTCAGGCTCGAAACGGGTCTGCTGCCCGTGCCTGTCATCGCCGGACCGAAGTCGCACGGATGGCGCGGCAACGTGCTCCTGTTTCGCGAAGGGATCGTCCGGGATGTGCACCAGGTGGCCCTGCCAGGTCTTGAGCCGCGGGGTGCGCTGGTGGCCGAGATCGATCTCGAGGGCAGGGCGGGGTTGCGTGTCATCGCCGCGCATCTCGGATTGTTGCGCTGGGCGCGACGCCAGCAGGCGGATGTGATCCTCGATCTGCTGCAGAGCCGTGAGGAGCGCCCGACCCTGCTGATGGGAGACTTCAACGAATGGCGGCTGGGGCCGGGCTCGGCGCTGACGCGGCTGGAGCCGGTGTTCGGGCCACTGCCACCTGCGATTCCGAGTTTTCCCGCACGGTTGCCTGTGCTTTCGCTGGACCGGATCATGGCAAACCGGTCCGGTCTGATTGCCGATCTCACGGTCCACGACACGCCGCTCGCCCGCCGAGCCTCCGACCACCTGCCACTTACGGCACGGCTTGACCTCGGCAAGGTGGAGGACTGATCTCCCGCTCTTTTCATTCGCCAGTTTTACGCTAAACCCGACTGGAGATTTCCGGAGATTGCCATGGCCGTTGACATCATTCCCGTCGAAACGCTGACCGAAGAGCAGGCTACAGCCGAGCTGCAAAGGCTGGCGGCCGAGATCGCCCATCACGATGCGCTCTACCATGGCAAGGATAAGCCGGAGATCTCTGATGCGGACTACGACGCGCTGAAGCGCCGGAACGATGCGATCGAGGCGCAGTTTCCGCAGCTGGTGCGGACTGACAGCCCGTCGCAGCGTGTGGGTGCCGCACCCGCAGGGATCTTTGCCCAGGTCACGCATGCCAGGCCGATGCTGTCGCTGGACAACACCTTTTCCGACGAGGATGTGCAGGACTTCGTCGCATCCGTCTATCGCTTCCTTGGCCAGATGCCGGACAATTCGATCGCCTTTACCGCCGAGCCGAAGATCGACGGGCTTTCGATGTCGTTGCGGTACGAGAATCGGAAACTGGTAACGGCGGCGACCCGCGGCGACGGCACGACGGGGGAGAATGTCACGGCGAACATTCTGACGATCAAGGAGATCCCGACCGAGCTCCCCGGTGATGCTCCCGATGTCGTCGAGGTGCGCGGCGAAGTCTACATGGCCAAATCCGACTTTATGGCGCTCAATGCGCAGATGGAGGCGGAGGGCAAGCAGACCTATGTCAACCCGCGCAACACGGCCTCCGGCTCGCTGCGCCAGCTCGACGCGAAGGTCACGGCAAGTCGCAATCTGCGGTTCTTCGCCTATGCCTGGGGCGAGATGAGCCAGATGCCGGCCGAGACGCAGTGGGAGATGGTCAAGGTCTTTGAAGCCTGGGGCTTTCCCGTCAATCCGTTGACGCGGCGGCTCAATTCCATCGAGTCCATCCTCGACCACTACCGCGAGATCGGGTTGCAGCGGCCGGATCTGGACTACGACATCGACGGCGTCGTCTACAAGGTCGACCGGCTCGACCTCCAGGCGCGCCTCGGTTTTCGCTCGCGCTCGCCGCGCTGGGCGACGGCCCACAAGTTCCCCGCAGAGCAGGCCTTCACCACGGTTGAGGCGATCGACATCCAAGTGGGGCGGACCGGGGCGCTGACGCCGGTGGCCCGCCTGACGCCGATCACGGTCGGAGGTGTCGTGGTCACCAATGCGACGTTGCACAACGAGGACTATATCAAGGGCATCGGCAATTCCGGTGATCGGATCCGGCCTGAGGCGCACGACATCCGTATCGGCGATACGGTCATCGTCCAGCGGGCCGGCGACGTCATTCCCCAGGTCCTCGATGTGGTGCTGGAGAAGCGACCGTCAACCGCCGAGCCCTACTTGTTTCCGAAGACATGTCCGGTCTGTGGCAGTCATGCGGTCAGGGAGAAGAATGAGAAGACGGGCAAGCTCGATTCCGTCACCCGCTGCACCGGCGGATTTGTCTGCCGCGCGCAGGCGGTCGAGCACATCAAGCATTTTGTCTCGCGGAATGCCTTCGATATCGAGGGGCTCGGCGACAAGCAGGTGGACTTCTTCTTCGAAAGCGATGACCCGGCGCTGATGATCCGCACCGCGCCTGATATCTTCACCCTCAAGGCGCGGCAGGAACGGTCGCTGACCAAACTGGAAAACATCGAGGGCTTCGGTCGGGTCAGCGTGCGCAAGCTCTTCGATGCCATCGATGCGCGGCGCGAGACCGCCCTCAACCGTTTCATCTTCGCGCTCGGCATCCGCCATGTCGGCGAGACGACAGCCAAGCTGCTCGCCCGCTCCTATGGTAGCTATGCGGCGTTCTCGGACGCCATGCAGAGCGCCGCACCGAAGTTTGGCGAGGCCTGGAACGAATTGAACAGCATCGAAGGCATCGGCGAAGTCGTCGCTGCTTCGATCGTCGAGTTCTTCAAGGAGCCGCGCAACCTGGAGGTCGTGCAGAGGCTTCTCGACGAAGTGAAGCCTCTGGATGCCGAGTTACCTGTCGCGAGCGATAGTCCGGTTGCTGGCAAGACCGTGGTATTTACGGGTTCCCTGGAGCGCTTCACCCGCGACGAAGCCAAGGCCCGTGCGGAGGGGTTGGGTGCCAAGGTGGCTGGTTCAGTGTCGAAGAAGACAGACTATGTGGTGGCGGGACCCGGGGCCGGGTCCAAACTCGACAAGGCTCGCGAACTCGGCGTGAACGTCATGACCGAAGACGAGTGGCTCACCCTCATCGGAGGGTGACATCACGCCGCGCTGATCGCGGCGTCGGGGATGTCGATGATCGATGGTTCGACATGGGCTGTGCGCGGCAGGTCGCGCTCGTGGACCAGGCGATTGCGGCCCGATGATTTTGCGACATAAAGGGCCCGATCGGCGGCCGCGTAGACGGCCGAGAAGTCGCGGATCGGCGTGATGTCTGCCAGTCCGCCGGAGACGGTCACGGCAATCGATTGCTGGACGGAATCGATCAGGCGGTTTGCCACTGTGCGCCGCAGCCTTTCGGAGAGTGCAATGACTTCGGCGAACTCCGTTTCGCGAAACAGAATGGCAAATTCCTCGCCGCCGATGCGGGCGATGAGATGTGGCGGGCCGACCACTTCTCTCAGGGTCGCAGCTACCGAGACGATCACGTCGTCACCTGCCAGATGCCCGTAGCGGTCATTGATCTGCTTGAAACGGTCAATGTCGATAACGAGCAGATGACCCCTTTCGACCTGAGACAGATCCTCGATGAAAGCCCGCCGGTTGAGCAGGCCGGACAGCATGTCCGTGCGGCTCATCTGCTGAAATTCCAGCCGCGTGCGTGCGAGATGGATCACGGCGTAGCCCATGTACATTGAACTCAGCATCGTCAGACTGAAGGACACGATGAGGGTAATGCCGCAGCCGATCGCGATATCGCGCATCAGCGGGTTGAGCAGAAGACCGAAGCCATGCAACAGAATGAGAAGGCCTGCGACCATAAGGCAGGCGATAATGGAAATCCTGACTGACAGACGGGTGGCAAAGCGAAGGACGGGGTCCCAGTTGTCGAACTCCGTCAATCCAATGTCACGGATAACCCAAGCCTCAATTTGTTTCTTCAACATTCGTCCCGGCCACGTAATATGACTTGAAATGATGACTTCGAAGAACAAGCGAAAGGATAAGCCGCCAGTCTCGCAATCGTGAGTTCTAGCCGCTCCCGCATTCAGAGATCGCTTTACGTCACTGTGACGAGTGCAACCTCTGCCGTAAAGGGAACAACAAGACATATACTAGTTCTAGTCCCTTATAAATTAAGTTTCGATGAATTCAAAACCCAGGATTGCAGGGTTGTCCGTGCCAATCCGGCACGTTCACGGTTCGGTGAGAAATGACGGTTTCAACCACTGCCTGTATTTTCCGGGCTGTCGATGAAACAAGACCCGTCGCGTGTGACCGCTCCGGTCGCGTTGAGGAGGGCGATCAAGATAGGCAATGCGTGTCTTGGGCGCTTGATTGAAGCCCCTCAGTCGAAAGGACCGCAGGTGAACCACATGCGCTGGCGTACAGGAACTGGTTCACCGCAGTGTGACCGTCGGGCTTTCCTCGTGTGCGGACACGAGGCGCAAAGAAGCGCTTCTGTTTCCTTCGCGGAGGCTCAAGGGCGACGGCCGATGGGGCCGTCGCGCCGGTGTGTAAACGCTCGCAGGATGGGCGGTGGCGATCAGCCCTTCGGCTTGAAGCTCTTCTTCTTCGGACCGGCGGCGGCTGGGCCGCGGTCGTCGAACTTGCCTTTGGGCTTGCCAGCAAAGGCCGGCTTGTCGCCCTTCGGCTTGCCCGTCCACTCGGGCTTGGCCGGCTTGTCCCATGCGTTGGACGCGCCCTTCGGCTTCTTCTTGAAGGCCGGCTTGTCGTCGCCCCAGTCGTTGCGCTTCGGCTTTGCAGCAGCCGTGTCGCCCCATACGTCGGCATCCGTCACGGCCATGGCATCGCGCGGGCGAGCGGGAGTATCGTCCTTGCGGGCATAGGGCTTCTTGTCGCCGAACGGCTTCTTATCGCCAAAAGGCTTCTTCTCGCCATAGGCCTTCTTTTCGCCGAATGGCTTGCGGTCACCTTCCTCGCGCGGCGGGCGCGGTGCACGCTCCTTCGGCGGAGCGCCGAAGTCCGGCATGCCCGGCAGCTGGGCGAGCGTGATGCCGCGTTCCATCGCCTTGTTGGGGCCGAGTGCGCCGAGGAAGGTGTCGAGCGCGCTTGCGGCGATCTCGACGAAGGTTTCCTCCGGCTGCATCTTGATCGCGCCGATCTCGTTCTTGGTGATGTTGCCGTTGCGGCAGAGCATGGGGATCAGCCAGCGCGGCTCGGCATTCTGGCGACGGCCAACCGAAACAGAGAACCAGACGCTCGGGCCGAAATCGCCGCGCGGCTTGGTCGCGGAATTGGAAGGGTTGGCGTAGTCGGGCTCCTTGCGGGCCTTGCCGGCTTCCAGGCTGACGGGGATGAGGTCTTCCGGTGCCGAACGCTTGCCCCGCTGCAGACGCAGGAAGGCGGCTGCCACCTGTTCGGCGCCGTGCGTCGCGATCAGCGCCTCGATCATCGGCGCTTCGTCTTCGGTGATGACTTCGGTCAGCGAGGGATCGCCCATCAGGCGTTCGTCGTCGCGCGCCTGAACTTCGTCGGCAGAGGGCGGCAGCGCCCAGGTCGGGCGGACATTGGCGCCGCCCAGCAGGCGCTCGGCCTTGCGGCGGGCGCTGTTCGGAACGATGAGCGCCGAGACACCCTTGTTGCCGGCGCGGCCCGTGCGGCCCGAACGGTGCAGCAGGGTTTCGGAATTGGTCGGAAGATCCGCGTGGATGACCAGCTCAAGACCGGGCAGGTCGATGCCGCGGGCGGCAACGTCGGTGGCGATACAGACTCGGGCGCGGCCGTCGCGCATGGCCTGCAGCGCGTGGGTGCGTTCGTTCTGCGACAGTTCGCCGGAGAGGGCGACGACCGAGAAACCGCGATTGTGCAGGCGGGATGTCAGGTGGTTTACCGCGGCGCGGGTCGAGCAGAAGACGATCGCATTGCGGGCTTCGTAGTAGCGCAGGACATTGATGATCGCGTTTTCGCGGTCGGGGTTCGCGACCGCAAGCGCGCGATATTCGATGTCGACGTGCTGCTTCTGCTCGGAGACCGTCTCGATGCGCCGAGCATCGCGCTGGTAGCTCTTGGCGAGATCAGCGATAGAGCGCGGGACCGTTGCCGAGAACATCAGGGTACGACGGTCTTCAGGGGATTCTTCGAGGATGAATTCTAGATCTTCACGGAAGCCGAGGTCGAGCATTTCGTCGGCCTCGTCGAGCACGACGACGCGCATCTGGGAAAGATCGAGTGCGCGGCGGGTGATGTGATCGCGCAGACGGCCGGGCGTGCCGACGATGATATGGGCACCGCGCTCAAGCGCACGACGCTCATTGCGGATGTCCATGCCGCCGACGCAGGAGCCGATGATGGCGCCGGTCTCGGCATAGAGCCATTCCAATTCGCGCATGACCTGCATGGCCAGTTCGCGTGTCGGTGCAATGGCGAGCGCCAGCGGTGCGCCGGCGCGCTCGAAACGACCGCCTTCCGGCAGCAGCGTCGGGGCCATGGCCAGCCCGAAGGCAACCGTCTTGCCGGAGCCTGTCTGGGCTGAGACGAGCGCATCGCGACCTTGAAGGTCGGGGTCGATCATCGCCTGCTGCACGGGGGTGAGGGTCTCGTACCCGCGCTTGCGCAAGGCCTCAGCGATCGCCGGGACGATGGCGTCAAAATCAGTCATGAATTGGTCTTTCGAATGTGATGGATGATGCGGGCCAAAGCGCCGCGCCCGCCGATTGCGGGTATGTTGGGGCTGTTCCTACTCGCACAGACCCGGAAAGTCGAGAGGGACGCGGTGAAAAGGCGGCATATGGTGAAGGCGAGGCAAGCTCGCCGTGCGCCGTGCGCCGTCACCGGCGAAGTCGTGCCATGGTGAAGGCATCAACATACTGGCCGGCACGATAGGCATAGTCGGTCATGGTGCCCTCGATCTGGAAGCCGAAGCTCTCATAAAGGCCAATGGCGGCCGTGTTGTCGGTATAGACTGTGAGTTCGAGGCGTCGGAGATTCAGCCAGTCATCGGCCATGGCAATCGCTTCACCCAGCAAGGCACGTCCAATGCCGCGACGCTTGAAGTTGTCGTGTACGCCCATGCCGATCGTGCCGACATGGATACGCCTGCCTTTCGCGGGCAGCAGACCGAGATCACCGACGAGCGTGCCGTCCAGCAGCGCCACGAGGCTTGTAATACCGCTGGCCTGCTGTTCGATGCCGCGCGTGATTTCCTCGACGCCATGATAGGGAAGGCGCATCGTTCCCCATCGGTAGCCCTGGAGATTATGCAGCGCGGCAATCCCGGGCGCATCTGACAGCGATCTGGCGCGGATCAGCAGGCCGTTCGGCCATGGCTTGCCGGTGATTGCGGAAATGGAATTGGGCTGTGGCATTCTGGCTCTCCTAGATAGGGCGGGAGAGCGGGATCCGGAGCCTGCTCGACCGCAGGGCAATCCGGGTATCTCGTTCGTCTGCTACCGACGCGACCTGTCCCGGACACCCACAGAAGGGGTGAACACGTGAAGGGTCATCGTGCTTGTCGCGTGCTTTTCGAACATGGGTACAGAATGCACGGCACGGTAGAGAAGGTCAAGTTGATGTGATCGGGAGACTTGCCCGAATCCCCCTCGGACCCTATGGCTTGTCCCATGTCCACTCCCGACTTTTCCGGCAAGACGATCGCCATCGACTTCGAGACCGCCACCGAGGCGCGGGCGAGCGCCTGTTCGATCGGCCTGGCCTTTATCGAGGACGGGCAGGTCGTGCGTGTCGAGGAGCGGCTGATCCGGCCGCCGGAGAACCGCTATTCGCCCTTCAACTCCGCCATTCACGGCATTCGCCCCGAGCACACGCGGCTTGCGCCGGAGTTTTCCGAAGTGATGGCGGAGTTCGTGCCGGATTTCGAGGGAGCGCGGATGATTGCCCACAACGCATCCTTCGATTTTTCCGTCCTCAGGGCGTGTTTCGATCTGTGCGGACAGGAGTATCCGCAGGTTTCGTATCTCTGCAGCGTCAAGCTCGCGCAGCGCCACTGGCCAGATCTCGGTTCGCATCGGCTCAACGTTCTGGCCGCCCATCTGGGTTTGAGATTTTCCCACCACAATGCGGCCGAGGATGCGCGCGTCTGTGCGGAGGCCTGCCTTGCCATGGCGCGCGAGGCGGAGGTGGCCGATCTTTTCGAACTGGCGCTGAAGCACGGCCTGAATCTGGGCCGTCTTGATCGTCGCGGCTACGAGCCATGTTCATTCGCCCGCAAGCCGAGACGCGCCGCGGCCTTGCAAGCGTGAGGCGTGACCTTATCTTTGGGAGGCAGTTCACAAGGGAGTGAAGACCATGTCTTTCAATCGTATTCTCGCCGCAGCCGCGCTCGCACTGGCTACCGTGGTCCCCGCCTCGGCAGAGGTCGTCGGCAAGGTGGGCGTCGACTGGGTCGGCAACGACATCATTGTCGAGGCGATGACCGACCCTGATGTGAAGGGCATAACCTGCCACGTCACCTATTTCGATCGTTCTTTGATCGACCGGCTGTCGAAGGGCAACTGGTTCGAGGATCCCTCCAACAATTCGATTGCCTGCCGCCAAACCGGTCAGATCGAGATCGGCGACATCGACCTGTCGGAGGAGGGCGAAGAGGTCTTTCGCGAGGGGCTGTCGATCATCTGGAAGTCGCTGGTGGTCAACCGAATCTACGACAAGGAGAATGATACGCTGATCTACCTCGCGCATTCTCGGCAGGTCGTCGAGGGGTCGGCCAAGATGGCGATCTCCACGGTTCCGCTGTTCAACCAGACCGTTGTCTGGACGGCCGGAAAGCCCCGATGAAACAACCAGTTTAGGGTGTATCGCCAGATCTGCCGGTTCCTGTGACCGCTGTCACTTTCAAGGCTCGACACGATTGGACAATCTTGGCGTGTCGGTAGAGCGTCACCCCCAATTTCGCAACCGGCACGGAGAGGAGCCTGTTCATCTCTCCAGCCGAAGACGCCCCGGAACTTCGCAGTTCCTGGGCGTTTTCGAGTGGGCGATCGATTACTTCATGTAGACGATTTTTCCGCCATTTGCGGCAGTCTCGACCTCAATGACATTGCTCACCTCGATGCTCTGCTCCTTCAGCGCCTGCATCACGGCGGGATCGGCATTGATCGCAGCCTGCGCTTCTACCATCGCGCTCTGGCTGTTGACGAGCTGCTCGAGGCGCGTGTGCTGCTGGCGGTCCTGATCGTTGTTGAGGCTGTCGAGGCGGACAATAGTCACGCCTTCGGTTGTCATGGTGGTGGAGCCGGTTGTCGTGGTCTGATCGACCATCGGATCGGCAGTCTGGGCCAGTGCTGCGCCCGAGAGGGACGTGATGGACAGTGCACCGGCGAGCGCGAGCTTTACAGCAGAAATCATGATTTTTCTCCTTGGTTTCCTTACAGAAACTTCCACTTCGTCGGAAGCTGCAGGGGAAACGTGCCGGGCCATCGGGTGTTCCCGCCTGGGAGAAGTTAGTTTTAAAATGCAATGAAATTCGTGACGCATAAAACGCCAAAACACGCCGTCTGGCCGTTGCCGACAGCGTTCCATCCGGGGACGGGGAGAACGGGCCCCGCAGAGGCGGGGCCGCTCCTGGGAAGAGCTTGGCTCAGGCGGCCTGAGCGAGTTCGTCTGCGATGACCGTGTCGAGGTTGAGGAAGCAAACCATCGACTTCTCAAGTGCCACGATGCCGCGGCAGAAGGCGCGCTGGGCTTCGGGGATGATTTCCGGTGCCGGTTGCAAGTCCTCGCTCTTGATCGTCATCATGTCGGAGACCTGTTCGACCAGCAGGCCGACCAGCTTGCCGGCGATGTCGGTCACGATGATTGCGGCGCGTTCCGAAGGTTCGGTCATTTTCATGCCGAGACGGCATGCCATGTCGATGACCGGGATGACGGCGCCGCGAAGGTTGATCAGTCCAAGGACATATGGCGGTGTGTGCGGCATCGGGGTCACCGGCGCCCAGCCGCGGATTTCGCGGATGGCCATGATGTCTATGCAGAATTCCTGGTCGCCGAGATGGAAGGAAACGATTTCCAGGTAGGCACCCGACTGCTTGATGGCATTACTCATGATCAGAACTCTTCCCAGTGTTCTTTCGCTTCGGCAGCGCTGGCGGTTGCCGAAGCCGTTCGGTTGGACGATCCCGCGACCCTGTCCATCAGTATCCGCGCGGGAGACGGTTTCTGAGGGGAGACGGCTTTGGCCGGCTCCGGCTTCTGAACATGAGCAGTGTCAGCCAAGGTAACCTTGAACTGTCCGACGAGGCGCGCGAGATTTTCCGCGTCACTCGCCAGCGTGTGGCTTGCCGCATTGGTCTGCTCCACCATCGCGGCATTCTGTTGCGTGACCTGATCCATCTGCCCGACGGCCGAATTGATCTCGCTCAGTCCAATCGATTGTTCTCTCGCGCTGGTAACGATTGCCTTAACGTGCTCGTTAATTCGCAAAACATCTTCGCCGATCCGGTGCAGTGCCTCGCCTGTGGCAGTCACCAACTCAACCCCCGTGCGAACTTCGTCGCTTGAACGACCGACGAGTGTCTTGATGTCCCGTGCCGCCTCGGCGGCCCGACCGGCGAGGGCCCGGACTTCCTGGGCAACCACGGCGAAACCTTTGCCCGCGTCACCCGCACGCGCCGCCTCTACGCCGGCATTGAGCGCCAGAAGGTTGGTCTGGAAGGCAATCTCGTCGATGACGTTGATGATCTTTCCGATTTCGCCTGTCGCGCCTTCGATTCGTTCCATTGCCGACATCGCGTCGCTGACAACGGTTCCCGATTTCTCGGCATAGACCTTGGCATTGTCGACCATGTGGCTTGCCTCTTCGGCCCGGTCAGTTGCGGTGCGGACCGTTTCGGTGATTTCGGAAAGTGCGGCGGATGTTTCCTCGAGCGAGGCTGCCTGTTGCTCTGTCCGCCGTGCGAGATCGTCCGCTGCTGAGCGCATCTGGAGACCGTTTGCATGGATCGAACTGCTGTTGGTGGCAATCTCGCTCATCACTCGCTTCAGGTTGCCGGAGACTTCGTTGAAGTCGTTGCGCAGCCTCTCGAGATCCGGCGGAAAGGGGCTGGTGATGGCTGCGCAGAGGTCGCCTTCGGAAAGTCGCTTGAGACCCTCGCCGAGGGCATCGACGGCGATCTTGAGGGTGCGGGTGTCTGACTCCATCGCTGCCGTGCGGCTTTCCCGCTCGGCTTCGTTCTGCTCGCGCTGCGCCTTGCTGGCATGTTCCAGATCGCGTTTCTCGATTGCCGCCTTGCGGAAGATGTCTGCCGAGCGGGCCATGCCGCCGATCTCGTCACGTCTGTCGGTTCCGCCAACATGCGAATCATAGTCGCCATCAATGATCTGCTGCATGCCGTTGCGGACCATGCGGATGCCGTTGGCAATCGAGTTGCCGTGGACGAACTGCAGCGCGACGACCGTGATAAAGGCAAGGCTGCCTAAGCCAAGCTGGAAACTCAGCGCCTGGTCGCTTCGGTTGGTCGCTTCGCTGACGTAGTCTTCCACCAGATTGCCGCCCAGAGCAGAGAGATTGTTGAGAACCCCCGCCAGTCGCTCGCCCGCTCCATCGATCGCGTCATCGATCGCGGCATAGTCCGCCTCGGGCGCATTCGTCTCGACCATTCGCTTCAGATCAACCTGGATTGCCTGGACAACGATCTTGAGGTCGGTCTCGTAGCTCGCGACCTCCCCGGGAATGCCCGCTTCTTCTGCGACGGCCTTGAGGATCGGGATGCCGTCATTGAGGAGGGTGGCCGCCGCCTTGATGATGTCGACGCGTTCAGGCTGGATCTGGCCTTCCATGCGGTCAATGATCGTGTCCATGGCCGCAAGAACCATGTTGGCGTTTGCGAGCCGCATCTCATTGATCCGCTCGACTTCGTCCTTGATTTCGATCGACTCCTGGATCGCGGTCGATATCTGCGCATTCTGATACCAGCCGACTGTCAGCATCGAGCCGATGCCGATCACCGCAGCCGCGCCGAGTGTCATCAGTCGCTGCTTGACCGACAGGTCCTTACCCGTGATGAAATTGTACATTGGTGTCCCCAGCCTCGATCCCGGTGGCCCATGCACACCGGTGGCATGTCATGCGAACCCGGGAAGGGGTATCCCGTGGACGATCATGTCCGTCTGACCTTTCGGCCATCACGCAAACGCAGAATCTCTAATATTAGTTAATCTAAAACTAATCGAGGCGGGATGACGCCGTGTAACCGTCTCGCACTCATGCTTTGGCGGTGATTGCGCGGCGATACAGGTGCCAGGTTGCATGGCCCGCAAGGGGAAGGATGACGAGCAACCCCAGGAAAAGGGGAATCAGCGCGAGAATCGCCATGCCCGCAACGATCACGCCAAAGGTCAGCATCGGTCGCGGATTTTCGATGACGGTGCGCATGCTCGTCAGCATTGCGGTGACGAAGTCGACGTCGTGATCCAGAAGCAGCGGCATCGAGATGACGGTGGCTGTGAACAGGATCATGGCGAGAACGGCGCCAACGACCGTGCCGACTGCAAGGAAGAGAAGACCGGCGGGCGTGGTCAGTACAACGTCCGCGAAGGCTTCCAGGGTGGCGGGAATGCGGAAGCCGAGGAACAGTGCCATCAGCAGCCTTACCTGATAGATCCAGATCCAGAAGATGAACAGGACGACGAATGCCATCCACGAGAGTTGCCGCTCGCGCTGGCGGAAGACCTCGCCCAGCACGGCCTTCCAGGCGATCGGTTCTCCCAGCTGGTGCCGGCGGCTGATCTCGTACAGTCCGACGGCGACGAAGGGGCCGATCAGCGGGAAGCCGATTGCGACGGGAATGATCATCCAGGGCAGGTGGTAGTAGGTCAGCATGACCGCAATAAAGAGGCCGCCGACCGCATAGATCGCGCCGAAGAAGAGGCCGAATCCGGGATAGGTGCGGAAGTCACGCCAGCCGTCGGCGAACGCGGCTCGAACATCCTCCATCCGCAACGGGTTGATCTGAAGCTTCGGCAGTGATCCGCGTTCGAGTGCCTGCTGTTCCATTGATCCCTCCCAAGACGTCTGGCTGCTGCGGCAATCTGTCAGCAAAAGCCCTTTTCGTTCCTTGATAACAGTCAAATCTTCCCGGTGCCGATCAAAATCTCGCGTTTCATCCTCTGCAAACTGCGCTAAGATCGCTCCATGATCGAGATTGTGCGCTTACAACGATGGCTGCCTTATGCCGCCCTGTTTCTCGCAGGGACGTTGTTCAGCGTCGCGGTCTTTCTTGGATGGATGCGCTTCGGCGGTGCGATCTTCCTGTCGCTGATCGAGTCCGGGCTCGCCTACTGCTTCTGAAGCTCCCCACAGACGTGACAAATCGGCGCTCGTTCGCGGTTTTACGCCGAGTTGAATTGCCTTTCGAGGAGCAGGGGCTTATCGGCGTTCACATGGATTTTGCATGCAGGGATTTGCGCTCATGAAAACGGTCAGGGTCATCTTGTGGGCGGCGGTCGTCGTCATGGCGGGCGTTCTGGGCTGGCTGACCTATCAGGTCACGCAGTCCAACGAGCAGATGGCGGAGGCGCCGTTTGGCGTGCCCTTCCAACTCGTCGATCAGGATGGAAAGCCGGTGACCGAGGCAGCGTTTCGGGGCAAGCCGACGGCGCTCTTCTTCGGCTTCACCCATTGCCCGGAGGTCTGCCCGACGACGCTCTTCGAACTTGACGGCTGGCTGAAGCAGGTGGATCCGGACGCGAAGGGTCTTCAGGCCTATTTCGTCACGGTTGATCCCGAGCGCGACACGCCTGACATCCTCGGTCGCTACATTTCGAACGTCACGGATCGGGTGATCGGGATTGCGGGCGAGCCTGCGAAGGTCGCCGAGGTCGTCAAGGGCTTCAGGGTCTATGCCAAGAAGATCCCGTTGGATGAGAGCCAGCCAGATGGCGACTACACGATGGATCACACGGCCTCGATCTTTCTGCTGGATGCCGATGGGCGCTTCAAGGGCACGATTGCCTATGGCGAGAATCCGGAGACGGCGATCAAGAAGCTCGAAAACCTGATGAAGGGCTAATGCCAGGGTTCGGCCGGAGGAGGTTGCCACGGCGGCAATAGCGTTGTACCGCAACGCCTGACCGACAAGCCCCTTCCAGACATCCCCTTCGAGGACGACAGACCGTGAGCGAAATTCGCTTTTATGTGACCACGACCGAAAAGAATGCCAACCGGATCCTCGATCTGATGAGCTTCGCCTTCGGCGAGGAGGATTTCGCGATCGCGACAACCGAAGTCGACGAAAAATCGGATATATGGGAGGCCTCGATCTATCTGATGATGGCCGAGGAAGACGATGTCCTGCCGCGCGTGCATGAACTGCTCGCCGAAGAGTTCCCGGATCTTCCAGTCCAACGCGAGGTGATCCCGGATGTCGACTGGATCGCCAAGTCGCTAGAAGGCCTCAAGCCTGTGCGTGCCGGTCGTTTCCTGGTGCATGGTTCGCACGATCGCGACAAGGTGCAGCCGCATGACGTTGCAATCGAGATCGATGCAGGGCAGGCTTTCGGGACCGGCCATCACGGCACGACGGCGGGTTGTCTGGAAGTGATCGAAAGGGTTGTCAGGGCCCGCAAGGTCCGCAATGCCCTCGACCTCGGGACAGGGAGCGGCGTTCTTGCCATTGGCGTTCGCAAACTGCTTCCGGTACCGGTGCTGGCGACGGATATCGATCCGATCGCCGTTCGCGTCGCCCGCGAAAATGCCCGTCGCAACCATGTCGTCGACGGCATCGATTTTCGTACAGCGCCCGGCTTTCATTCGACCGCCTTCCGCGAACACGGTCCCTTCGATTTGATCATTGCCAATATACTGGCGCGGCCATTGATCAAGATGGCGCCGCAACTCGTGACGCATCTGGCCGCAAACGGATCGGTGATCCTGTCCGGCATTCTCGCTGAACAGCGCTGGAAGGTGATTGCGGCCTATAGCGGCGAGGGGCTCTCGCATGTCAGGACGATCTGGCGCAATGGCTGGGTGACCATACACTTCACGCAGGGTCAGGGCTGAAACGTAACGTCAGTTATTGCTTAAAGAGAAAAGGCGGCCCACATGGAGCCGCCTTTCTGGCATCGGCATGACACCGCGCCGTGGTCCGCGAGCGTGGGAGGAGCGCTCCAGCGGAGAATGCACCGGACGGTTTGCCGCCCTGGTGATCAGATGATCGAACGCTGATGTGGGCGGCGGCGCAGTTCGTCGCGCTTCAGGCCCATGGCTTCGAGGGAAGCGTCATCAAGTGACAGCAGGGCGCCGGTGGCATAGAGGTCGGCACGACGCTGGCGTGCTTCGACGAGGTTGTTGAGGGCGGTACGAAGGAAAGACTGTGCCATCTTTCTGATCCTTTTCGTTTGGGACACGAAGTTCGTGTCCTCCATGTTCTCTATATAGGCCTTGAAGAGCGGGTCAGGCAGGTGGCTTGGGGCACGGGAGCTCTGCGTTTGCTGCATAGCAACATGAGGCTTGCCTGAAAT
>CALSAF010000029.1:0-36421 GCA_943372805.1 Rhizobium sp. Q54 | reverse complement strand
GACGCTAGCAGGGGTGGCTTCAGCCGCAAATCGCCATTTTTGCGTCTATATATTCGCGCTCCAGCCGATCCACGACGGCCGCCACCGGCTCGACCGCCTTGACGGCGCCGATGCCCTGGCCGCAGCCCCAGATATCCTTCCAGGCCTTGGCGCCTGTGGTCGCCTTGTCGAAGTCCATCTTCGAGGGGTCGGCCACGGGCAGGTTGTCGGGATCCATGCCGGCGGCAACGATCGACGGCTTCAGATAATTGCCGTGAATGCCGGTGAAGTAGTTGGAATAGACGATGTCATTGGCATGGGCGTCGACGATCGCCTGCTTGTATTCGTCAGAGGCGCGGGCCTCTTCCGTCGCGATGAAGGGCGAGCCGATATAGGCCATGTCGGCGCCCATCGCCTGGGCCGCGAGCACCGCGCCGCCATTGGCGATCGCGCCGGCAAGCAGTAGCGGACCATCGAACCATTCGCGGATTTCCTGGACCAGCGCGAAGGGTGACAGCGTGCCGGCATGGCCGCCCGCGCCGGTGGCAACCGCGATCAGGCCGTCTGCGCCCTTGCGGATCGCCGAATTGGCGTGGCGATTGTTGATGACGTCATGCAGGACTATGCCGCCATAGGAATGCACCGCGGCATTTACCTCCGGCACGGCGCCAAGCGAGGAAATCACGATCGGCACCTTGTATTTGACGCACATCATCAGGTCGTGCTCGAGCCGCTTGTTCGACATGTGCACGATCTGGTTGACGGCAAAGGGGGCGGCCGGGCGGTCCGGGTTCTTGGCGTTGTGGGATGCTAGCTCTTCGGTGATCTCGGCGAGCCACTCGTCCAACTGTGCTTCCGGGCGCGCATTGAGCGCCGGGAAGGAGCCGACGATGCCGGCCTTGCATTGGGCCAGCGTCAGCTTCGGATGTGATATGATGAAGAGTGGCGAGGCGACGACGGGGAGCCTCAGATTGTCTTTCAGGATCGGCGGCAGGGCCATCACTTCACCTCCCATGAAGTTTACGTTTACGCAAACGTCAAATATCAGATACCGCGCCGGGAGGAAAGCTGGTCTTTGCACCATCCCTCACCTCGCGCTGGCGAGGCGGCGCGATTGCCGTCTGGCGGCGAGGCTCCGACGCCTCATTCCTGTGTTTATTGGTCTGCATACCGGCATTCCGGGCTTGTGCTGGAAAAATCGAGCGTTTACCGAATCATCAACGATGATTGCGATGTGGCTGGGGCGACCCCCGAAGGAGTATGGCGGCCAATGAGCGGATTGGAAACAGCCATCAGGAACGCCCTCGAGCGGTCGGACCGTGGAAGTGCCGAAGCGCGAGCACGCGTCTACCAGTCCGCCCGTCAGGCCCTCGAAACGGGTCTGCGCAAGCAGAACATTGATGATCCCGAAGCGGTGAACTACCAGCGCCGCCGGCTGGAAGCTCTGATACATGCCATCGAGCTTGAGGAGCGCGCGCGCCTCGAGGTTCAGCCTGAGCCTGCATCTGTGCCTGCGTCCCCCGTTGCACCGTTGCCGGGCGTCGCGCCGGAGCCGATGGTGTCTTCGCCGGCAGAGCGCCGCGCGGGCCGTGTCGAGCCCGGCTTCACCTCTGTCGAGCCGGCGAGCCGATCGCCGCAGCCGGCCCGTGAGCCATCCTTCGAGGATGAAATGCCCATCGCGCCGCAGGTCGGTCAGGATGCTCATGTTGATGATGAGGGTCCGATGCCGGACATGCGCTCCGAGCGTCCCTCCCGACCGCCGCGTCGCCGCCGCGGAATCGTCGCCCGGATGATGATCATGTCGGTCTTCCTGGCGACACTCGGCATCGGTGCGTGGTGGGTCTATTCTTCGGGTCTGCTCCTGTCGGATGCAGAACGCGACACCTCTGTGCCGAACCCACCGCCGCGCGCCGAGGCGGAGGACTTCGCCGGTACCCCGGAGGCCGGCACGGGCGAGACTCCGCGCGGACCGCAGGCGCTCGATACCCGCGGAGGCTTTTCCGATGACTGGATCGATGTTTTCGAGCCTCAGCAGGTTTCCGCCATCCGCCCACGCGCAAATGCCTTGGTCGATATCATCACGGCGAGCGATGGAAATGCAGTGCAGGTCGTGTCGCGTAGCGGCGATGCGGCGGGCGCTGTCGAGGTGACCGTTCCGACAGAGGTACTGCGCGAGATGGCCGGTACAACCTCGACGATCGCTCTCACCATGCAGTCTACCGACGACGAACCGGTTCAGATATCCGTCGAATGCGATTTCCCGCGCATGGGGGACTGCCCCCGCCACCGGTTCACGGTCAACCCGCAAAAGCTCGATGCCCTGTTTCGCGTCTCCTTCGACAACGGTATGGCGCCGTCCTCGCCGGGACGCCTGCTGATCAATGCGGACGTTTCGGGCGGTGGACGCGGCGTGAACCTCTACGCCATCCGCGTGTTGCCAGGGCAGTGATAACAGGCGGGATTCCGGCTGGGGCAAGCCAGCCGGTCTTGATCAACTGAGAAAGTCCGGGCCGCTGCCGATGATCTTCTTGTCGAGCTTGCCAATCTTGTCCGGATCCTTGCCCTCGTAGTCCAGTGACAGGAGCATGTGCCGGATAAGGTTCAGCCGGGCCCGTCGCTTGTCGTTGGCATGCAGCACCGTCCAGGGTGCTCGCTGGGTGTGGGTTTCCTTCAGCATGCGGTCGCGCTTCTTCGTATAGTCATCCCACTTGTCGAGCGCCGCAATGTCCATCGGCGAGAGCTTCCAGCACTTCAACGGATCGTGCCGACGATCATGGAAGCGCTTGAGCTGCATCTCCCGGCCAGTATCGAGCCAGAACTTGAAGAACCGGATGCCCTCCTGCTCGATCAGCTTCTCGAAGCGCGGCACCTGCTCGAGAAAGCCTTCGTATTGTGCAGGCGAGCAAAAGCCCATCACAGGTTCGACGCCGGCTCGGTTGTACCAGGAGCGGTCGAACAGCACGAATTCGCCGGCCGTTGGAAAATGCGAGACATAGCGCTGGAAGTACCATTGGCCGCGTTCGGTTTCCGTCGGTTTTGTGAGCGCGACAACCCGGGCCGTGCGGGGGTTCATGTAGGACAGCGTCGCATGGATCGCGCCGCCCTTGCCCGCTGCGTCTCGCCCCTCGAGCAGTGCCATCACCCTCTCGCCGGTCTTCTGCATCCAGAACTGAACCTTGACGAGTTCGATCTGAAGCTGCGTGAGTTCCTCGTCGTAGTCCTTTTGGGAGAGCTTCTTTTCGTAGGGAAATCCGCCTGACTTCAGGGCGTGTTTTTCGATCCAGTCGGGCAGATCCGGACGATCGATGTCATAGATCTGCTGCTTGCCCCCGATCGTCAATGTGACTGCCCGGCTCTCCGTCTGTGCGTCCATCCTCATCCCCTGTTCTGACGTCGCTTTGCGATGTTGCTACTTGAGACCAAGCGGAATTGAAGTTCAAGCGTCTCTGTTTTGGTCGACCTTTCTCACGTGGCGGGGATAAACCAAGCTGTACAATGGCAGAGCCGCGCAACTTCTGTCATGAATCGCGGCTATCAGGCTTGAAGAACGACGATGCGGAGTGCGCGACGCGCTATGACAGACGACAGGGGCGGCGGTTGGCACAACGACCTGAGGCGGGTTTTCTCCGCCTGGATCCATATTCTGGCGGCGACCGCGCTGGCACTGGGTGCATGGGCGACCGGGGCTGCCACCGGCTATGCCGTCGTCCTCTTCCTCCTGCTCTTCCTTCTCGTGGTCTTTCGGCAGTTGCCGGTGGATGAGCAACCGGAGGTCGCCGCTCCCGCTGTTGCCGCACCCGAACAGCCGGAGGATCCGCTACCGGTGGTCCTCGCCTCGCTCGATGCGATCGACATGCCGATCTTCGTCTTGAATGCCGAGGCCGAACTCATTGCCCAAAACGAGGCCGCCGGCCGGGTGTTCGGCAGCCTCGCGGCCGGCTTGCATGTCTCCACGCGCTGGCGCTCGCCCGGCATCCTCGACATGATCAGGGAGACAACCGAGACCGGCGCCCCGAACCAGATAGAGCATTCCGAGCGACTTCCCTCGGAGCGGGTCTACATCGTCCGCGTTGCCCCGGTGGAGGCTGGCGTGGCGCGTGGTCTGCCCCTTTTCCTTCTGTCGTTCCGCGATATCTCGGAACTGCGCCGCCTGGACCGCATGCGTAGCGATTTCGTCGCCAATGCCAGCCACGAACTGCGCACGCCACTCGCCTCGCTGCGCGGATTCATCGAGACGATGCAGGGACCGGCGCGTGACGACGCCAAGGCCAAGGAGCGCTTCCTTTCCATCATGCTCGACCAGGCCAACCGCATGAGCCGGCTGGTGGATGATCTGCTGTCGTTGTCGCGGCTTGAGCTGAAGGCCCATCTGGCGCCCGATCAACGCGTCGAACTCGCACCCATTCTCGGCCATGTCCGCGACAGTCTGGCCCCACTCGCAGCCGAACTCGGGGTCGAGATCACGCTCGACCTCCCTCTGGAGAAGGTTGAGGTGATGGGTGAGCGCGACGAACTGGTGCAGGTCTTCGAGAACCTGATGGAGAATGCCTGCAAATACGGGCAGGACGGCAAGACGGTCGAGGTTTCGCTGCGCCACGATCCTGGCGGCGCCGTCGAGGTGAGTGTGCGTGACCATGGACCGGGCATTCCGGCCGAACATGTTCCGAGACTGACGGAGCGCTTCTATCGGGTCAGCATCGAGGACAGCCGTTCGAAGAAGGGCACCGGTCTCGGGCTTGCGATCGTCAAACACATCCTGACGCGGCACCGCGCCCGCCTCGTGGTGAAGTCGGAATTGGGTAAAGGCAGCGACTTCACCGTGCGCTTCTGACATATTCGGCCGCAGAACGCATATCTACTGGGAATTTCTCTCGAAATTTCAGAGGTTTGATTTGTCACAAATGTTTCATCGAACTGACATAAAAGCAAAGCCGAAGAGCCGCTAAGACGTCTCTGCCGGGCCGCGACGGACGCGATCGCGGCCACAGACACGAAAACTCATCCACGGGAGAGTATGATGAACATCCTGAAAATTTCTGTTGCGGCGCTGGTCGCCTCCGTTGCCTTCACTGGCGCGGCCGCTGCTCGTGATCAAATCCAGATTACCGGTTCCTCGACCGTGCTGCCGTATTCCACCATCGTTGCCGAGGCCTTCGGCGAAAACTTCTCCTTCCCGACTCCGGTGGTTGAAGGTGGCGGCTCGGGTGCCGGTCGCAAGAAGCTTTGCGAAGGCGTTGGCGCCAACACAGTTGACATCGCCAACTCGTCCTCGCGCATGTCCAAGGGTGACTACGAGCTCTGCGTATCGAACGGCGTGACCGAAGTCATGGAAGTTCGCTTCGGCTATGACGGCATCGTCTTCGCTTCCGACCTCAGCGGTCCGGAATTTGCATTTACCCCGGCTGACATCCATGGCGCGCTGGCTGCCAAGGTTGTCAAGGACGGCGCGCTCGTCGACAACACCCGCAAGACCTGGGCTGATGTAAACGCTGCCCTCCCTGCGCAGGATATCCTCGCTTTCATTCCGGGCACCAAGCACGGCACTCGCGAAGTGTTCGATGTGAAGGTTCTCGAAGCCGGCTGCAAGAAGTCGGGCGCTTACGACCTGCACCTGGCAGCTTCGACCGCCGCTGACGACAAGGCAAAGGCCGCAGAAGCCGCCAAGGCTTGCCTGGCGCTGCGCACCGACGGCGTTTCCGTTGATATCGACGGCGACTACACCGAGACGCTGGCCCGCGTTGACGCGAACAAGAACGGCATCGGCGTATTCGGTCTGTCGTTCTACCAGAACAACACCGACAAGCTGCGCGTTGCCACGATGGACGGTATCGTTCCGACGACTGAAGCCATTGCAAAGGGCGAGTATCCGGTTTCGCGCCCACTGTTCTTCTACGTCAAGAAGGCGCATCTCGGCGTAATCCCGGGTCTGCAGGAATACATCGACTTCTTCGTATCGGACGACATGGCTGGTCCTGACGGCCCGCTCGCTGCCTATGGCCTCGTGTCGGACCCAGAGCTGAAGGCGACCCAGGCAGCCGTTGCCGCTGGTACGCCGATGGCGCCGGTAGAGTGATCCTTATCTGACACAGGAGGGCGCCACGAGGCGCCCTCCTTCCTCTTGCGAAAACCGGATTTCCCATGAGCGTCGGCATTCTGTCCTTAATCATACTGACATTGGCCGTGATTGGCTTTTTCTTTGGCAGACGACGCGCGATGCAGAGCGCGAACGGCGATGCCCGGAACCTTCATTCGCTGCCGGGCTATTATGGCCAGACTGTTGCCTTGTTTACGGCAGTGCCTGCCTTCCTGCTGATGGCGATCTGGCTTCTGGCGCAGCCTTTGTTGATCGACTCGCGGATTGTCGGCCTGCTGGGCCCGCAGGTGGCATTTGACGCCACGTCCACGACGCTTGCGGTCGAAGATGTGCGCCGTATTGCTGACGGCCTTGATGCCCTGCAACAGCGATCCGGCTTGTCTGATGATGAATTGCGGAACATGCGGTCTGACTTTTCGGATGTTCGGGGGCGCCTGGCTGAAGTCGGGGTTGCTTTGGGTGCCGAAGTCCGGCCTGAAATCTTCGAGGCCGCCAAGGAATATCGCGTCATGCAGCGCTCTGGCGCAATGATGATGACGGTTGCCGTCTTGGTCCTCGCCGTGGCAGGTTTCATCTTTGCCTTCATGCGCGTTCACCGTGACTTCCGTGCCCGGAATGTGTCGGAAACATTTGTGCGCTGGCTGTTGATTGCCTCGGCCGGCGTGGCGATCCTGACCACGTTCGGCATCGTGATGTCTCTCCTCTCAGAGAGTATCCGCTTCTTTGGGCTTTATCCCATCTGGGACTTCTATTTTGGCTTGACCTGGAACCCGCAGTTCCGTGGCGGTTCCGAACTTGGTCTGCTCCCGCTTCTGTGGGGCACGCTCTACATTAGTTTCGTTTCGATGTGTGTAGCCGTTCCAATTGGCCTGTTCGCGGCGATCTACACGGCAGAATATGCCTCGCCGCGGGTCCGCTCAGTGGTCAAGCCAGTGATTGAAGTGATCGCCGGCATCCCGACTGTCGTGTTCGGCCTGTTTGCACTCGTGACTGTCGGCCCGTTCCTCCGCGACTATTTCGCCATGCCATTTGGGCTTGGCAACTCGGGGTCATCGGTTCTCACCGCCGGACTCGTGATCGGCATCCTCAACATCCCCTTCATCTCGTCTCTGGCTGATGACATCATCAATGCAGTGCCGCAGGCGATGCGCGACGGGGCCCTGGGCCTGGGCTCGACGAAATCCGAGACCATTCGCAGGGTCGTGCTGCCTGCCGCACTTCCCGGCATCGTGGGGGCTGTCCTTCTCGCTGCCAGCCGCGCCATCGGCGAAACCATGATCGTGGTCATGGGGGCGGGTGCTGCCGCCAAGCTGGACCTGAACCCCTTCCAGGCCATGACGACGATCACCGTGAAAATCGTCAGTCAGTTGACCGGCGACCTCGCCTTTGACTCACCAGAGACGCTCGTGGCCTTCGCGCTTGGCCTGACGCTGTTCGTAATCACGCTTGGGCTTAACGTCTTCGCTCTTTGGATCGTGCGCAAATACCGGGAACAATACGAATGACCGACATAATCGATCGCACTCCTTTCGCAGTGCCGCAGCCCAGCAGTTCGCTCATGAGCGAGACCCCGCTGATGAAGCGTCGCAATGCCGCAGAAATCCGGTTCCGCATGTATGGTGTCGCAGCGATCGTGATCGCGCTGCTGACCTTGGCGATCATGTTGTTCACCATTTTCCGCGATGGCACGTCGGCATTCTTTCAAGCCACGATTAGCTATCCTGTGTTGATCGACGCCGCAGTGGTCGACAAGGCCGGCAATCGGGATCCTGCGCAGATGGCCTCCGTCACCACGATCGGCTACGGTCGCATTTTGGGTGATTCGCTGGTCAAGCATCTGGCCGAAAAGGGGATCACTGTCGAAGGCATATCCGAGAAGGAGGTCGTCGACATGATCTCCAAGGATGCTCCTGGACGGTTGCGTCAGAGTATTCTTGCCGATCCGTCTCTGGTGGGGCAAACGATTACGGTCAGCGTCTTTGCAACCGGTCGCGTCGATGGCTATCTCAAGGGTCGTGTCACGCGCGAAATCGCCGAGCGGGACTCCAACGTGACGCCCGCCCAATTGGACCTGACCGACAAGCTGGTTGAAGCTGGCATTCTGCACTCAAAGTTCAACTGGAGTTTCATTACGGCCCCTGATGCGTCCGACCTGCGTCCTGAGGCCGCTGGCCTTGGCATCGCCATCCTCGGCACAGCCTATATGATGTTCTTGATTGTTGTGATGTCATTGCCGCTCGGTGTGGCCGCAGCAATCTATCTTGAGGAATTCGCGCCGCGAAACTGGTTCACCGATCTGATCGAGGTGAACATTTCGAACCTTGCTGCCGTGCCGTCGATCGTATTCGGTATCCTGGGACTTGCGGTCTTCATCAATTTTGCCGGGCTCCCGGCATCCTCTCCGCTTGTGGGGGCACTGGTGATCACGTTGATGTCGCTGCCCACCATCATTATTGCGACGCGCGCCGCGATCCGCGCCGTACCGCCCTCAATTCGCGATGCCGCTCTGGGCGTCGGTGCCTCGAAGATGCAGACGGTGTTCCACCATGTTCTGCCGCTTGCCGCGCCTGGCATCATGACCGGAGCCATCCTGAGCCTCGCATCCGCAGCGGGTGAAACCGGACCGCTGCTGCTGATCGGCATGGTAGCCTATGTCGCCAATTATCCGGCAGGGCCGTTCGAGGGTGGCTTCCTCGACCCGGCGAGCGCACTCCCGGTACAGGTCTATTCCTGGGCGTCGCGTGCCGATCCTGCCTTCATCGAACGCTCCTCGGGTGCCATTATCGTTCTGCTGCTCTTCCTGCTGGTCATGAACATCCTTGCCATCGTCCTGCGCCGCCGCTTTGAGCGCCGTTGGTAAATCCCTGAAGGACATCCCTAATGTATCACGCATCCACCTTGACGGAGACTTCCGTGAACCAGCCTAAAATCAAGATCACTGCCCGTGGCGTGCAGGTCTACTACGGCGAAAAACATGCTTTGAAGGATGTCAACGTCGATATACGGGATCGCGCTGTAACGGCCTTCATCGGCCCGTCGGGCTGCGGCAAGTCGACCTTCCTGCGCTGCTTGAACCGGATGAACGACACCGTGTCGATCGCCCGCGTCTCAGGTGATATCATGATTGATGGCGAAGACATTTACGACAATCGCGTCGATCCCGTGCAATTGCGGGCCAAGGTGGGAATGGTCTTCCAGAAGCCCAACCCCTTCCCGAAGTCGATTTATGAAAACGTGGCCTATGGGCCGCGAATCCATGGTCTCGCCGCCAAGAAGTCCGACATGGACGAGATTGTCGCGACGTCACTGCAGAAAGCCGGCCTCTGGAACGAGGTAAAGGATCGACTGCAGGAAACCGGTACCGGTCTGTCCGGCGGCCAGCAGCAGCGTCTGTGCATCGCCCGTGCGATCGCGGTCAGCCCTGAAGTCATCCTGATGGACGAGCCCTGCTCGGCGCTTGATCCGATCGCGACCGCCAAGGTCGAGGAACTGATCCACGAACTGCGCGAAAACTTCACGATCGTCATCGTGACGCATTCCATGCAGCAGGCAGCCCGCGTCTCCCAGCGCACCGCCATGTTCCATCTCGGCGAACTGGTCGAGGAGAACGATACCGACAAGATGTTCACGAACCCGGATGACCAGCGCACCCAGGATTACATCATGGGCCGCTTCGGCTGAGCCGCAAGGTCACCCTCGGCTCACCTCAAATTCAAGGACGTTTCACATGGGCTCCTCTCACATTTACTCGGCTTTCGACGATGAACTGAAATTCCTGATGCGCCGCATCTCCGAAATGGGTGGTCTGGCCGAGCAGATGGTCGCCGACAGCGTGCGTGCACTGGTGAATTCCGATGCAGCACTTGCTCAGAAGGTCATCTCCGACGACGTGCTCATGGACGCCATGGAGCGCGAGATCGGTGACAAGGCTGTGGTCACCATCGCCAAGCGTCAACCGGTCGCCTCGGACCTGCGCGAGATCATCGGCGCACTCCGTATTGCCGCCGATCTCGAGCGCGTCGGCGATCTCGGCAAGAGCAATTCCAAGCGTGTGGTTGCCATCCAGGCAACCGGCGTTCCACGCAAGCTTGCCCGTGGCCTTGAGCATCTTTCGGATCTGGCGCTGGCCCAGCTCAAGGAAGTGCTCGACGTCTACACGACCCGCTCTGCCGAGAAGGCGAAGTCCATTCGTGATCGCGACGAGGAGATCGACGCGATCTACACTTCGCTGTTCCGCGAACTCCTGACCTACATGATGGAAGATCCGCGCAATATCACGAGCTGCACGCATCTGCTGTTCTGCGCCAAGAATATCGAGCGCATCGGTGATCATGCGACCAACATTGCTGAGACCATCTACTACATGACGACAGGTGCCCAGCCGGAAGGCGAACGCCCCAAGGAAGATCTGACCTCTTCCGTCGGTGCGATCACCGAGTAACCTTGGCCAGCGAGGGTAGTGATCGATGCAGCCGAAGATTGCCGTAGTCGAAGACGAGGAGGCCTTGTCGGTCCTCCTCCGTTACAATCTTGAAGCCGAGGGTTATGAGGTCGAAACCATCCTTCGGGGTGACGAGGCTGAGATCCGCCTCCAGGAGCGCGTTCCGGATCTTCTGATCCTAGACTGGATGCTGCCGGGCGTGTCCGGCATTGAGCTTTGCCGTCGACTGCGGGTTCGTCCCGAGACCGAACGTCTGCCGATCATCATGCTGACGGCCCGTGGCGAGGAGAGCGAGCGCGTTCGCGGCCTCGCGACGGGTGCCGACGACTATGTCGTAAAACCGTTCTCCACGCCCGAGCTGATGGCTCGCGTGAAGGCGATGCTCCGTCGTGCCAAGCCCGAGGTTCTCTCAAGCGTCCTGCGTTGCGGCGATATAGAACTCGATCGCGAGACCCACCGCGTGCATCGCAAGAGCCGCGAAGTGCGTCTTGGCCCGACCGAGTTCCGCCTGCTGGAGTTCCTGATGGCGTCTCCAGGGCGCGTATACTCGCGTTCGCAGCTCCTGGACGGAGTCTGGGGCCACGACATCTATGTCGACGAACGCACCGTCGATGTGCATGTCGGTCGTCTGCGCAAGGCGCTGAACTTCTCCAATATGCAGGATGTCATCCGCACCGTACGCGGTGCGGGCTATTCCATGGAAGCCTGAGCCTGCGACAATCTGGATTTGGGCCGCACGGATCTCCGCTGCGGCCTTTTTTTGTTGGTCAGCCGGAAAAGAAAACGGGCCCCGAAGGACCCGTAGAATGCCTCAATCCGCAGAATGATCAGCGGGCTGCCTTGCGACGCTCGCTCACAGGCTGATAGGCGAGCTTCGCGTGATAGGTGCAGTAGGGCGCGCTATCGGCGATTTCACAGCCGCAGAAATGGAAGTCGTCCTTCATCGGATCGCCGATTGGCCACTTGCATGTGCGTTCGGTCAGTTCCGTCAGGGCCAGGCGGCGCGAGATCGGTACAACCACGTTCAGTGGACGGCGAACCTCGACTTCCTCATAGGCCTCGACCTCGATCTCTTCCTTCAGCATGGTCGCGCCAGCCGCACGGGTCACCGTGCGCGTGGTCGTGCTGGCTGCCGGACGGTTCTGGAAGGTCGTCGGACGCTGTGTCTGGGCCGGACGCTTTGCAGGGCGTGCCGCCGACGAGCTGCCGCCGGCCTTCGCGCGACCGGGAAGGTTAAGGCGGTGAACCTTGCCGATGACGGCATTGCGGCTTACACCACCGAGTTGTGCTGCGATCTGGCTTGCGCTGAGGCCTTCGGCCCACAGCCGTTTCAGTCTTTCAACCCGCTCATCACTCCATTGCGCATTCATGCCATTTCTCTCCGCCGCTCGCGTATGTCATGGCAGAATCCGTCACCGCTGCTTCGAATGAATTCGAAACAAAACCGCCTCGATACTGTCGGTGATGACTTCCGCCGCATGCAATCTATTAATGAAATTTAACCTACTGGCACGCTGACTCCGTGACAAGAGTCGGGGGAATCATCTGGAATCGATTTCGCGGTTTTCCCCAACTTGCTTCCCGAGTGAGTCAAGTATGCAACAGGTGGAATCTGGATCCGAACGCCGCCTGCGCGTGCCGATCAAATCCCCGCTTGCTCCTGCCATTCCTGCAGAATTCGTTGACATTGCAGGGTGAAATGCAGATAGTGCCCCCGCCGCCGCGAGGCGGCATTTTTAATTTTTCAGGTCTCGTGAAGGCCTCGCCGTCGCTTGAGACGGATCGTTGAGAAGGATCGTGAACGCCATGGCCGAAGCTACGCCGCTCTACCAGACCTACAATCGGGCGCCCCTGCGTTTCGAGCGAGGCGAGGGTGTCTGGCTGGTGACCGAGAGCGGCGAGCGTTATCTCGATTTCGCGGCCGGCGTTGCGGTCACCTCGGTCGGTCATGGTCATCCGCATGTCGTGGGCGCTCTGAAGGATCAGGCCGACAAGGTCTGGCATCTCTCTAACCTCTACGAGGTGCCAGGACAGGAAACGCTCGGCAAGCGCCTCACGGAGATCACGTTCGCCGATCGGGTATTCTTTACCAATTCCGGTGCCGAAGCGCTCGAATGTGCAATCAAGACGGCGCGCCGCTATCATTTCGCCAAGGGACATCCGGAAAAGTTTCATATCATCACGATGGAAGGCGCCTTCCACGGCCGCACCATCGCAACGATCGCCGCAGGCGGCCAGGAGAAGTATCTCGAAGGCTTCGGCCCCAAGGCGCCCGGGTTCGACCAGGTTCCGTTCGGTGACCTCGATGCCGTGAAGGCGGCGATCACCGAGGCCACGGCTGCGATCCTGGTGGAGCCGGTCCAGGGTGAGGGCGGCATTCGTCCGATCCCGGTAGAAATGCTGAAGGCGATCAGGGCGCTGTGTGACGAGCATGACCTGCTGCTGATCCTGGACGAGGTTCAATGCGGCGTGGGCCGGACCGGCAAGCTCTTCGCACATGAATGGGCCGGCATTACGCCTGACATCATGGCTGTCGCCAAGGGCATTGGTGGCGGCTTCCCGCTCGGCGCTTGCCTTGCAACCGAAGAAGCTGCCTACGGCATGAAGGCCGGCACGCATGGCTCCACTTATGGCGGCAATCCGCTTGGTATGGCAGTCGGCAACGCCGTGCTCGACGTCGTGCTTGCCGAAGGCTTCCTCGAGAATGTGCGCGATACCGCACTGGTTTTCCGCCAGGGGCTCGCATCGCTCAAGGATCGGTTCCCCGATGTGATCGAGGACGTGCGCGGTGAAGGTCTGATGCTCGGCATCAAGGCCAAGGTTGCAAATACGGAACTGCTGATGGCGATGCGCGACGAGCATCTGCTCGGCGTTCCCGCCGGCGATAACGTCATTCGTCTCCTGCCGCCGCTCACGGTGACGGCAGAGGAAGCCCGTGACGGTCTCGCCCGTATCGAACACGCCGCGGAGCACATCCGCGCCAAGGCCGCAGTCGCCGCGTCAGCCTAAGACAGGACCCATTCATGGCATCACCGAAGCATTTTCTCGATCTCTCCGCTGTCACGGCAGAGGATCTGCGCGGCATTCTTGAAGACGCGAAGTCGCGCAAGCACGCGACCAAGGCTGGCACCGCCGACAAGCCGCTTGCCGGCAAGATGCTCGCGATGATCTTCGAAAAGCCTTCGACCCGCACGCGCGTTTCTTTTGATGTCGGCATGCGCCAGCTGGGCGGCGAGACGCTCTTTCTGTCCGGCACCGAGATGCAGCTTGGCCGCGCCGAGACGATTGGTGATACCGCCAAGGTTCTGTCGCGCTATGTCGACGCGATCATGATCCGGACCACCGATCATGCACGCCTGCTGGAAATGGCGGAGCACGCGACTGTGCCTGTCATCAACGCACTGACGGATCTCACTCACCCCTGCCAGATCATGGCAGACATCATGACGATCGAAGAGCATCGCGGCCCGGTCACGGGTAAGACGCTTGCCTGGACGGGGGACGGCAACAACGTGCTGCATTCGCTGGTCGAAGGTTCGGCCCGCTTTGGCTACAAGATGAACATGGCCGTGCCGCTCGGCTCCGAGCCGGATGACAAGATCCTCAACTGGGCCCGAAACAATGGCGGCGAGATCATGCTCTGCCACGATGCCGAGCGCGCAGTGGCGGGCGCCGACGCCGTGATTACCGACACCTGGGTGTCGATGAACCAGGAGCACAAGGCCCGTGGCCATAATGTCTTCCAGCCCTTCCAGGTGAACGCGGAGCTGATGAAGAAGGCAAACGACGAGGCGCTTTTCCTCCACTGCCTGCCGGCCCATCGCGGCGAGGAGGTTACGGACGAAGTGATCGACGGTGCACAGTCGGTGGTCTTCGACGAGGCTGAGAACCGGCTGCATGCGCAGAAGTCAATCCTTGCCTGGTGCCTTGGGGCAATCTGAGGCCGGATTTCGGGCTCCTGGTGGCCGACTTGACGTTTGGCGCGGGTGATCCCATCTGTGCCCTTTCTGATCGGGCCGCTCGGGCCCTGCGTTTGGCGCCTTGTGTGCCGGGAGTACATTCATGTCGATGAGACAAGCAGAACTCGGCGAATTCGGTTTCGCCGGTGACGATCGTGTGGTCCCCTTCCAGGTGGAGGGCCTCGACGTGCGCGGTCGTGCCGTGCAGCTCGGGCCGCTGGTCAACAGCATTCTCGATCGTCACAATTATCCGGCTCCGGTCGCACGGCTTCTCGCCGAAGCGATCGTCCTCACGGTCCTGATCGGCACGTCGCTGAAGTTTGAGGGCAAGTTCACGGTCCAGACCAAGGGCAACGGCCCGGTTGATCTGCTGGTCGCTGATTTCAACTCGCCAGAAAGCGTGCGCGCCTATGCCCGTTTCGACGAACAGGCCGTGGCAGACGCCGTAGCAGAGGGACGGGCCTCGCCGGAGGAACTGCTTGGTGAAGGCGTTCTTGCCTTCACCATCGACCAGGGCTCCTACATGCAGCCATACCAGGGCATCGTGCCGCTCGACGGAACCTCCCTCGAGGATATAGCCGGCGTCTATTTCCGCCAATCGGAGCAGATCCCGACCCGGGTTCGTCTGGGTGCGGCCGAGCTCTTCGACCGCGATGCTGATGGCAAGCCACGGCGCACCTGGCGCGCAGGGGGGCTTATCGCCCAGTTCCTGCCGGAAGCGCCCGAGCGCATGCGCCAGCCGGATCTGCATGGCGGAGACGGCGACGACCGCGATCCGGACCTGCATGGCGACGACGCCTGGGATGAGGCCCGCATGCTGGTTGACACCATCGATGCCGACGAGCTGACTGATCCTCAGATCGGGATTGAACGGCTGCTCTTCCGCCTGTTCCACGAGCGCGGCGTGCGTGCCTATGAGCCGCAGGCAGTGCACGACCGCTGCAGCTGCTCGCGCGACCGTCTGAAGGGTGTTCTTCAAGGCTTCACGGCCGAGGAGATTGAGGCGAGTACCGAGGACGGAAAGGTGACTGTCACCTGCGAATTCTGTTCGTCCAGCTATGAGTTCGTCCCCGAGGACCTCGTTTCGGCCTGAACCGCAGTTTTCTGATCAAGGGCCGGGTGGCCGGCCCTCTTTGCATCCGCTTTTGACGCTGTCCTGTACGATGGCTACGCTATCGTCCTGAAATCGTATGCGTCGCATTGCAATCTACATATTCAGCTATTCTAAATGGTTCTGCCTTAGGCTTCCCTGAGCGCTTTGGGGATGCCGGGAATGGATTTGTCGCAACACGCGGCGGACGGTCATCAGCGACTGACCGCCGAAACGCATGAAAGTGCCCGTTGGTGGTCCTTCTCCACCATGGGACGAGCGATCCTGCGGAACTACCGGGTCTGGACCAGTGCGACCCGCCGTCGGGCCATGGCGGAAGCCTATCGACCGATCGTCCGTGGGTTTCTGCTGCCAGGTGCAGTCTATTATTTCCTTGTGACTTGGCTCCATTGGCAAGACGAGAGCGGAACCAACCTGCTGATCCTTGGCGGGATAAGCCTGCTGACGGCAGTTTCCTACACGGTCTTCCGCTGGGGTCTCCTGCCGGCGAAGCGAACCTCCTTGCAGAGGCTGGAGATCGTCGGCTTCGTTACCAACCTGCTGATGTACTCCAATGTCGTGGCCTATATGCTCCTGAACTTCGAGGAGCAGAAGTTGATCTACTTCGTGCTGATGGCAGTGGTGTTCTCGACCACAGGCGTGACGCTGAGAACGACGCTCACAAGCGTCGCCCTTTCGATCGGCAGCCTCTTCTGGTTTTCCGGTCAGGCCTCTCCTGAGGTCGCCAGTCAGTTCGTCTTTATCGGTCTGGCAACGTCCTTCGCGTCATTCGGCATGGCGAGCCTCCTGCGCAAGGCAATCCTTCGCCAGATTGATGCGCGCCTTTTGGCGGACCAACTGGCGTCCCGCGACAGTCTGACGGGAATCGCCAACCGGCGCTCGATCTTTTCTCGCATCGAGGGGTTGGTCGAGGAGCAGAAGCCGTTCTGGGTCGGAATTCTGGACCTCGACGGCTTCAAGTCGATCAATGATATCTATGGCCATGCCGTCGGTGACCATGTTCTCTGCGAGGTAGTCGAGAGGCTGAAGCTCCGCCACAAGGAAGGAATCGATTTTGGTCGTATCGGTGGCGATGAATTCGCCATTGTCATCGAGGGGGGACCGAGTGGCGCTGAAGTCGAGGCTTTCGGCAACAGTCTGATCGACGACATCAGCCGGGAGTACGATCTCCAGCCCCTGCAACTCACCATCAGCGGCACCATCGGCTTTGCACACTTCCCGACCATGGGCACAACCGCTCGCCAGATCTACGAGAAGGCGGATTTCTCGCTCTATCACGGGAAGCAGTTCGCCCGACATCACTCCGTGATCTTCACCGTCAATCAGGACAAGGAGATGCGCGAAAGTCTGGCCCTCGAGCGCGCGCTCCGCGAGGCGCGGATGGAAGAGGAGTTTCATCTACTGTTCCAGCCGCAGCACGATGTGGGCGCAGGCCGGGTCGTCAGCTTCGAGGCGCTTGCCCGCTGGCAGAGCCCCGTGCTCGGCCCGGTTCGCCCCGACCGCTTCATCCGTGCGGCAGAGCGTGCCGGCCTCATTCAGCAGGTGACCCGGGTCCTGTTCGGCAAGGCCCTCGATGCGCTGGATCTCTGGCCGGACGACATCACCGTTTCCTTCAATCTCTCGGCCCAGGATCTCGCCGACCGAGCGTTCGTTTTCTCCCTTGTGGCGCAGGTGCATGGGCGTGCTATCGATCCGGCTCGCATCGAGTTCGAGATCACTGAAACTGCGGTGATGAAGGATATTGCTGCCTCGCGCGTTCTCTTGGAAGATCTCTCGGCTGCGGGCTTCAAGATCGCGCTCGACGATTTCGGCTCGGGCTATTCCAGCTTCGAATACATCGACCAATTGCCGCTCGACAAGGTGAAGATCGACAAGAGCTTCGTGCGCAAGGTAACCGACAGCGCCACCTCGCGCGAGATCGTGGCCGGCATCATCACGCTATGCCGCAACCTTGATCTCAAATGCGTGCTGGAGGGGGTCGAAACCGAGGCGGAGATGGCGACGCTGGCCCCGCTCGCTCCGCAGTTGATCCAGGGCTATCTTTTCGGCAGGCCGATGCCGCAACGCGACGTCCTGAGACTGCTCCTCAAGCCGGAACGACCGGTCGACGACGCGAGCGCAGCCTGATGCCGGAAGCCGGGTCGCCCTAGGCCCGGTAGAGATCCGTCCCAGATCAGGCGTTACCAGCCCCGGATGATCACCGTGCGTTCGTCGGGCGAGACTCCGCCAGAGCGGCCTCGACCGCCAGATCCGCCATCAAGAGGATCGCCTCACGTGTCGAGGCAGCAGCAATGAAGCGTGCGTTGTGGCAGAAGGTGGCGCCGGGTACACCGCAGACGGCCTCCAGATCGCCATTGCTCAGCCCCGCCCAGGCAAGCGGCAGGTCGGCACGCTGGTCGAAGCCCTCCTCGGAACGCCGAATTCCGGTAATGCACCAGTCCTTGTCGCGCGGATGGACGACAAACAACAGGTGGTCGGCTCCCGCCTTCACGATGGCCGGCCGGAAGGGCATGCCCATCGGCAATTCCAGGATGCGGCGGTCGCCCGTTGCGGCGATGGCATCGAGCACCATGCTCTCGGCGCGGATCTTGGCGGCGCGCTGGGCGATGCCTGCCTCGACCAGCGCACGCGCGATGCTCAGGGCCGCATGGAAGCCGCGATCGTCGGCGCCGGCCTCCTTGTCATCGAAGACCGGCTTGAGGGTCTCCAGCAGACTGGGCAGCGTCAGGCCGGCAAGCGGCCCTGCGGTCGCGGGGCTCAGTGCGCCATTGTCCAGGAGGTCGATCGGCAGCACGAATTTCTCGTCGAAACCACGATGTACGGCTTCGACATGGGCAGAGGGAACGCCGAGCGCAAGAAGATAATCCTGGCCGTAATGCTTCCAGATCAGGCCGAAGGAGCTGTAGGGCTGGCCGTCGTCACGCAGCGGTGCGCCTCGCTGATGGTGGTCGAAGATCTGGGTGGCCGCGTCATAGGCGCCGCCAACATCGTAGATGATCCGGTCGGGTGCCGGTGTGATCCATTCGGAGGCACGGCTGCGAACAATCTTGGCCTGCGGATGAAGCCGCGTCAGAATGACGGTCGAAAGCAGTTCGTCAGCATGGAAGCCACCGCTGTGGGTGACGAGGAATGCGAGGCTCATGCCGGTGGGGACCCTTGGATGACGGTGCAAATTCAATGCACCAGATAACCGCAGGTGGGCCGCAACTCAACTGAAAATCGTCAATTCAGAGTTCGCACCATGCCAGGACTGTCGAGCGAAAAGGCAGGGATCGCGACGTCGAAGGCTTCGCCGTCGTCGGTCTCCATCCGATAGGTGCCGTACATCATGCCCGATGGCGTATCGAGCGGGCAGCCGGAGGAATATTCATAGCTGTCGCCCGGATCAAGACGTGGCTGCTCCCCCACGACGCCGGGTCCGCTCACTTCGTCCACCTGACCGTTCTGGTCCGTGATGTGCCAGTAGCGATGGGTCAGGCGCACCGGCCTGCCTGAGTGGTTTGAGATAACGATCCGGTAGCCCCAGACATAGCGGCTGTCATCGGGGTCAGACTGTTCCTCGAGATAGTAAGGTTCGACCTGAACCTCTATGTCCCGTGTCAGTGCGCGATACATGCCCGAACCCTGCGAAAACTTGCCTGCGATCATTACAGACATGGCGCTCATTGTGGCGGCACCATGATGCCGCAACAAAAGCCATGAGGATTCAAGGGATACCCACGCAACTGATCGCGTCAAGGGCAATCGCTCAGCCGCGAGGTGTCTCGCGGCTGAAATTTTTGCACGATCGGCGTGCCCTTGTTGCCGTTTCAGAGGCCCTTGAGGGCCTGGCCGATGTCATCCAGCAGGTCCTGCGTGTCCTCGATCCCGCAGGACAGCCGCACGGTGCCGCCTGAAATGCCGAGTTCTGCCCGCGCCTCATCTGAGAGGTTCTTGTGTGTCGTCGTCGCAGGATGGGTGATCAGGCTCTTCGCGTCACCGAGGTTGTTCGAGATCTTGATGATTTCAAGCGCGTTCTGCAGCTTGAAGGCCGCTTCCTTGCCGCCCTTCATCTCGAAGCAGAGCAGCGTCGAGCCCCCGGTCATCTGCTTGGCGATGATGTCGGCCTGCGGGTGGTCCGCGCGCCCCGGATAGATCACCTTGGCGATCGCACCCTGTTCAGCAAGGAAATCGGCGATCGCCGCTGCGGTGCTGGTCTGCTGCTTGACGCGCAGCGGCAGCGTCTCGATGCCCTTGAGAAGCGTCCAGGCATTGAAAGGTGACATGGCCGGGCCGGTGTGGCGGAAATAGTCGTGCAGGTTCTCGTTGATCCATTCCTTAGACGAGAGCACCACGCCGCCGAGGCAGCGGCCCTGACCATCGATGTGCTTGGTCGCGGAATAGACGACGACATGCGCACCGAGTTCCAGCGGCTTCTGGAAGAGGGGGGTCGCAAAGACGTTGTCGACGATCAGCTTCGCGCCGATCTGGTCCGCGAGCTTGGCCACGCCTGCGACGTCGATCACTTCCAGCGTCGGATTGGTCGGGCTTTCCAGGAACATGACCTTGGTGTTCGGGCGAATGGCCGCTTCCCAATTGGCGAGATCACGGCCGTCGACCAGCGTGCATTCCACACCATAGCGCGGCGCGAGCGTCTCCACGACATAGCGGCAGGAGCCGAACAGCGCGCGCGCCGCGACGATGTGGTCGCCGGCCTTGACCTGGCACAGGACGGCGGCGGCGACAGCGGCCATGCCGGACGCCATGGCGCGCGAATCCTCGGCACCTTCCAGCATGCACATGCGCTTCTCGAACATGTCGTTGGTCGGGCTGCCATATCGGGCGTAGATGTAACCGTCGTTTTCACCCTTGAAACGGGCTTCGGCTGCCTCCGAGCTCTCATAGACGAAGCCCTGGGTCAGGAAGATCGCTTCCGACGTCTCGCCATAGGGGGAGCGCAGCGTGCCGCCATGGACCAGTTTCGTTGCCGGGCGCCAGTTCTTGCTCATATGGGTGCCTTTCGAACACAAAAAAACCGGTCGCGAAAACGGACCGGTTTTGGGAACCCGGTCTATTTAGCCACTTGTTTAACGTGGCTGCAAGCCGACCGGCCAAATCACCACGGGATAAGGCTGCCTTACGCCGTTGCAAGGCTTGCGTCAATCGGCTGGCTTTGGTTTTGTTCGACCCGAACAGGATTGAGAAAATGACCATGAAACCCGGGATTTTGTCCGACCGCGCGATCGGCGCCTTGTTCGGCGGCGGCCAGCTGACGAGCGAGGTGATGCTCGACAGGGACCAGATCCAGCCCGCGAGCCTCGATCTGCGTCTGGGCGGAAAGGCTATCCGGGTACGCGCGAGCTTCATGCCGGGTAGGGGGCACACGGTTGCCGAGAAGCTGGAGCGCCTCACCCTGCACGAGATCGACCTCGAGAACGGGGCGGTGCTTGAGACCGGCTGCGTGTATATCGTGCCGCTGATGGAGAGCCTCGACCTGCCGCCGGAGATTTCAGCCTCTGCCAATCCGAAAAGCTCGACCGGCCGCCTCGACATTTTCACTCGCGTCATGGTCGACTATGCACAGGAATTCGACAAGGTGCCGGCCGGTTACAAGGGCCAGCTCTACCTCGAAATTTCGCCCCGCACCTTCCCGATCATCGTGCGCCGAGGCTCGCGCCTGTCCCAGATCCGCTTTCGCACCGGCCACGCGCTGCTTGGCGAGGCCGAGCTCTTCGAGCTACATAAAGCCGAGACGCTGGTCGCAAGCGATATGCCGAACGTATCGGGTGGCGGCATCGCACTGTCAATCGACCTGAAGGGTTCCGGCCCGCAAGGGCTGATCGGCTATCGCGGCAAGCACCATACCTCCGTCATCGACGTCGACCGCAAGGAGGCGCACGATGTGCTGGATTTCTGGGAACCCCTCTACAGCCGCGGCCGCGACGAACTGATCCTCGATCCGGACGAGTTCTACATCCTCGTCTCCAATGAAGCCGTGCATGTACCGCCACTCTATGCCGCCGAAATGACGCCCTATGACCCGTTGGTCGGTGAATTTCGCGTGCACTATGCGGGCTTCTTCGACCCCGGCTTCGGTCATGCACCGGCCGGAGGCTCGGGCAGCCGCGCCGTGCTCGAAGTCCGCAGTCACGAAGTCCCGTTCATCCTCGAACACGGTCAGGTCATCGGCCGTCTGGTCTACGAGCACATGCAGGAGCGCCCGCAGGGCCTCTACGGCACGGGGCTCGGATCCAACTATCAGGCGCAGGGGCTGAAGCTGTCGAAGCACTTCCGGCTGCCCTGACCAAAGAGGGCGCCGATCGCGCCCCTTTCTGATTCAGCCGGCTTGACACTACGGCTGATCTATTGGATTTCTCATCCCCGTTGCGGGTGTAGCTCAATGGTAGAGCAGCAGCTTCCCAAGCTGAATACGAGGGTTCGATTCCCTTCACCCGCTCCAGCCATTCATTCAACGTTGTCCAACATGTATTGGAAGCCCTTGTATATCAGGGCTTTTTGCCTCGCGTGCGCGCGAAGTTGTTCAGCGTGGTACAGTGACATCCAGCATTTTTGTCGGTAAAATTCACGGTATTCGCTGAAGGGCGCGGAGGGTGATACCGTATCGATGGCTTTGACCGACATTCAAGTTAGGAACGCCAAACCGGAGGATAAGCCTCGAAAGCTGACGGACGGCAAGGGTCTTTACCTCTATATTTCGTCATCCGGCGGCAAGTCATGGCGATTTGACTACAGCGCGTTTGGGAAGCGAAAAACTCTCACGATTGGCCCTTATCCTCAGGTGGGACTCGCCGAAGCGCGACAGTTGAGGGACGACGCGAAGAGGCGGCTTGTTGAGGGTTTCGATCCATCGCTTGTAAAGAAGCGCCGGCAGATGGAGGCCAAGGCTGCTGCCGGGAATACGTTTGAAGTGATTGCCGACGAGTTTTTGGAAAAGCTCCGCCGCGACAAGAGAGCTGAGCCCACCATTGCCAAAAATACCTGGATGCTGAAGGTTCTGACTTCGAAGCTGCTCCCATATCCTATCACGCAAATCACGCCCAGAGACGTTCTCGCGGTTCTAGCCGCAATCGAAAAGAGCGGTCGAGTTGAAAGCGCGCTAGCCACGCGTTCGGCGATCGGTCGAGTTTTCCGATATGCGATCGCCTCTGCTAGAGCCGAAAATGATCCAACATCGGCTTTACGGGGTGCTCTCCAGCGTCACGTTCCAACGAGCCATCCTGCTCTCACGACCCGGAAAGAGTTGGGCGGTGTAATGAGGGCCATATACGGCTACGAGGGATGGCCATCCCTTGTGGCTGCCCTAAAGATACAAGCGATTTGCTTCGCACGGCCGGGTGAAACCCGAACGATGGAGTGGGCCGAACTTGATCTTGAAGGCGCCATATGGACGATACCTGCCGCTAAAGCAAAAATGCGACGGGAACATCACGTGCCGCTTTCGACGCAGGCTTTGCAGATCATTGCGGACATGAAGGAGTGCTTTGGCGAAAACAGATACGTGTTCCCGTCGATGATGTCGGGTAAACAAGTTCTGTCCGAGAATTCGATGAATTCAGCCTTGCGACGGATGGGGGTCGCTGGTGACCAGCACACCGCCCACGGCTTTCGCTCATCTGCTAGCAGTATCCTTAATGAAAGCGGTCTCTTCAAGCCAGACGCGATTGAGGCTCAGCTTGCCCATGTTGATGGCTCTAAGGTTCGACGGGTATACAACCGTGCGTCCTATTGGGAGGAGCGAGTTAGGATGATGCAATGGTGGTCCGACTTGCTCGATGAAGAGCGCACCGGACTTTCCAAAAACGAGGGGGTAAGAGACTAGGTGCGCGTACTTCAACTGTTCTGTTTTAACGCCCCAATGCTGGCTGCACCCCTACAAGATTTCATAAATTACATTGATTTAAATGTATGATTTCAGAGAACTAGTTGCCGACTGACTGGCCGTGGCAACCGAATAGCAACAATTTAGGAAGGCACAGGTCGATCAGTCCATATTGGCCACCTCGACCTTGCCGGGTATGCATTCAGTAAAAATCAACAGGGCAAGCTCCGCGCGGCTTGTACATACAAACTGGAGAATTTCGGCACGATGACAAAAGGTCCTGCCGACTCGTTGTCACCATTGAACTCCATTACTAGTCGTAATAGTTACGAGGAGTTAGGCTTATAGCTGTGCAACAAGACTTCGAAGCGCCAGGCGAAGGCACAACTCAGAGGCGATCGCCAGGACTTACTGGCCAAGTCCTTTTTGCAGTTGCTTTAAAACAAACGAAGGATCACCCACCACCATTTCGTTCCATGGGCGAGGTTTCATGCAGGGGTCATCGTAGGCTGCGATGTTGCCGAAGAACACTTCACCTACCCCTTCCGTTTCCGCTGAGGCGGCAGGTCGAAAATTCAAACAATAACGATCATACATAACTTTGACGGCCTCGACATATTGGAGGTATTCAGCCGGGACCTTCTGGAAAAAATTTTTATAAACGTCTGCTGAACCATGCACCGCGAAACCAAGCCGCTCCCCCATACTTAGCCCCTCTGGCTCCGCGAGAATTTGATCAATTAGTGTGTTAAGTCGCTTCCCTCGAGATATCACTTCTCGGAAAGCTGCCTGATTAAATGGAATTGGAAATCTCATAGTAGTTCCGATTAGTTCACTGCCCGCCTCACCTAAACTCTCGTAGTTTGATCGAAAACCTCGCAGTCCAGTTGGAATTTTTTTATCATTATAGAATGCATTTAAGTTCCACTGTGTGCATATCTCGGCGCAATAATACTCTCCTTCCGCCGGAAACTCCATCACGTGAAGTTCATCTAGGAACTTGGAGAACGCAACATCCCATTCAAACATAGCTGCTTTGTAGCTGACGCCGTATTGGCCTACTTCAGGAAAAGGAGTACTAACGCTAGGACCTCCCCCATCCGGAACCGCTCCAGGCTCATCTACTTGAAGAGGAATGTAGTCTTTTGAGTTTAATGGCGAGTTGGGTGAAGCGACAAACTCATAAATCTGCATGACGGTTACAGCTTGCCAAATAGTGGTAGAGGAGCCATCACACCCGGCCACGCATCCCTGATGAAGACCCAACCAGAGGCGATCGCCACCGCCAATTTCTTTCGATACGATTGATCCACTAAACCCTTTCATTGGCGAAAGGCATTCCTTCGTATCTGCCTCGACGCAGCCTCCTAGGATGTAGCTCAGATGTTTACGTCGTCTGGCATCTCTAAGAGCCCCTGGCTGAGAGGCCGCTACGTCTATCGAAGTAGGCGTCGCGTGGAGTGTGAATTCTCGGAAGTCCTCTTCAAGGGCGTTTCCAAGCCATACCTTGTACCGCTCATTAAGTGCTGAAATGTCATCGGTTCTTCTACAAAGCCTGTAAAGCGGGTTTTTCTCACCCACCTCCCCGATGTATAAATCTCTGTCCTCGTCAGCATCCACAAAGGAAATTGGCCCGAACCGGTTATCGACCCTTGCGGTGGCTTCCGACAGGTCGAAATCGCCACCGTTAGGATTGATCACATGCGCAAGTGTTACGACAAGACAATTCTTGCCATATCTTACTAGCACGCCGTAGCCATCCGCTCGGAAATCGTTTCCGCCTCCTGCTATCCCAATCGCCACTTCGATAGGAACGGCAGATCTCGCGTCGCTCAATCCCAACCATGAATAAATGTACAAATGCGCCGCGAAGGCGAAGAGGGCTTTTCGAAGCATTTGAGTTCCGTTGAACATCTTGGTCCAAGCAGTTTCCCTAGCACATGCTTTTTCTTTGTGGCATCAAAAAGCATCGAAGAAATCGGGACCCGTAGAAGGAGGCGTGTTCGGAATGAGTCGGCGAATTTACAACAAGCTAATAGCTTTGATGATAATCTGCTCATTTTTGACTTCCACGAGCGCGCCGCCTCAGCCTGGAATTGTATCAGAAGAGTTGGTAGAGGTCAGCACGCACGTGTTCTCCCATTCATCAATTACCAACCAATCTGGGGAGAGATTGATCATTGATGCACTACTGTTCGATGAACGCTTTATTGCTGGCACAGACGCTGGCGATACCACCCTGTTAAGTGACAACTTCTCTTTCGTTGTCCCGCACGGGCAGCAAGGCGCGCGCTTGTGTGTAGACCTTGCCAGCCGATCCGCCGTCTACAGGAGAATGTCAGTCTTCGAACTTAAGAAATCCACACAGAAGATCCATGCCCATCTTCGGCGACCTAGCACAAGTGACATCGGGCCTGACGGCGCGGTGATGGTGGTGTTTTCGACTACTGACCCCAGTCGAAAGGCGCTGGAAGCCTGCCTGCTTCAGAGTGACTGGATTTTTCCTGCCCGCCACAATTCTGTTTTAGACGGATCAAACGTTATATTGCAGCTGCGTTTGAACTCCGGCAATGGCGAAAGTAGTATCGTGCAGGTGGACGAGAATAAAGTGGCAATAGGCGGCGGCGCCAAATGCTCGCGCGAGTATGGAAAGAACGGTATGTTTGATCGGATTTGCAGATTGAGCCTTGCTGCAAACGCCTCTGGTACCGCTGCGGTAAAGATAAGGGTGCGTCAACGCTCCGGTCCGCCGATGGAGAGATTCTTTAGGATAGCGGTCAGCGAGAACGCCCTGTGACCGAGAAATCGCCCAAAATGCTTACAAGAGGAGTTTTGATTGCATTTTGCTTAATAATGTCAATTTTAGTGTTTTATATTGCAGCTGACTCTAGAACATCAAGTGGCTTTACTTCTTTTCATGGGAAAACAGAAATAGCCTTGATATCCCTTTCTGGTTCTGAACAGCAGTACAGCTGGGCAGTAACCGGCGGATTCTTGTGCTATGATCCGTCGGAGCCGCACCCCGAAAGTGTAAACGCTGGGCTGCATGATGACAGCAAGGACTCGAAATGCGGCACTGCCTACGGCGAATCCGATAGAAAACACTTCGAATTACCAAACAGTGTTAGTCTATCTGTGATTGAAAGCAGTACTCTGGAAGTTTTTGTGGAGCGCGTGCCCCCTGGAATTACGGACGCGCAGTTTTCCTCAGGTAGGGCACCGAGCCACTTCCTCGTGATCAGAAAGGCCACATCATTAAATCCTGCAGGTTGCGGCATCCCGGAGGAGGGGCCGGTTTATCTACTATCGCCATCTGAAAGAATAGAACTTTGGGATGATGCAGAGCTTTACGTCCCGCTCACGGAAAGCACCCTAATGCCATTTTCTGGACAGCTGCTGGTCGGTCAGCCATCTAGCGCGCAGACACCCCAACAGCTTAAGGCAGGCGGCGTTGGAGTGTACAGAAATTTGAGCCAGCCACCCTATGCTAGCTTTCTGAAATTCGGATCAGGAGGGCCGCAGTTAGTGGGCGAAACCTCCATTCTGCCCGGCGACGTAGTAAGCTTTCTGATGCATTCCGGCAATTGTTTCGCTCCTGCATCAGGCTTCTTGAAAGCGCAAAATGATGGTGACGGACCTTTCATTCAGGTTGTCGCGTCAATGCGCGCTTCTGAGGGAAAGGTTTTTGTGACGCGGGAGGCACCGGGAAATGCTGGAGTGCCTAGCAAAATAGGCATAGAGTTGCAGTTTGGAGAGGCCGTCTTGTCTCATCCATTCACGGCGCTCCTGGGCCTAATGATCTCTGCGCTCGTCGTGATCAAAGAAGCTTCGGGAATCTGGGGATTTTCCCGCCCGCCGGCTCCACCCCCTCTCCCCAGTAAGTCTATATCTGGCAATGCCGCTTATTTGGTAAGTTCTCTGACGGTTTACACCGTTTCGTACGGCACCCAGACGCCTTGCAAAGGAGACTCCTGCGACCGCATTTGCACAATTGACGAAGTAGCAGAAAGGCTTCGGCTCGAAAAGCAACGCAAAAATCAAGGCCGCGATTCTTCGTCATTCCACGACGGGACCGATACGCCATGAACAGCGAACGCGGACGCAGTGGTAGAGGGTCTTTTTCAGCCGTTCACACACACAGATTAGTTGCCTGTCGCAAGCAAGCTTTTCTAAATTTGTGATCTCAGCATCCCTGCTTGAAGCGGTCTTTCGGGGTCAAAGTACGGAAGTTCGCACCACCAAACCCTTTATAAACATTATAGTCTAGCCACAAAGTTTCCGCCGCAACATCCTCTGCTGATACTTCCTTTGCCCACACCCGTTGCGTTGAATTCCAACGGTAACCATTTTCCCTCAGCGCGGCCTTAGCGCTGAACGGTGCATTTACTGCATCGATCCTTACAGTCGTCATACCGCTGCGTTCTAATAAATGAGACAGGATTGTACGGCCTCCGGCTACCGACGTGCCGAGAAGGGTCGTAAGGGCGAGAACATCATTCTGGGCCCGGTGGCCACGGAAGAACCACCCCGCCTGCATAACTAGGTAACCAAGTGACCTGCCGTCAAAGCCTAGGTCTGGCCAGCTTAGTTGCGTTAAGCTGCATGCCCAATTCTTGTCAGCGAGATGAGGAAACCGTCGATCTACAAACGGGCGGTCGAATCGCGCGTTATGTGCGACTATGAGGTCGGAACCAGTTAGTGCCGATGTGAGTGCTTCATCATCGAAGCTTTTTCCTTTAATATCCGCGTCTACGATGCCAGTAATTTTGGAAATTTGAGGCGGCAAGACACAACCGGGGTCCTCAAGCCAAGAAAGCGGCCGTTGCACATTTGTAATCTTTCCAACGGCGTCAAAAAGAAACCGTTGAACTGAAATTTCAATTGGGCGGTCCAACTCGTAGTCCAGACCCGTTGTCTCAATGTCGAGAACAACCCCAATTTTTTCTCCAGGTGAGACGGAGGGGAGCGCATCCAACCCCGCCCTTAGGTCAAGTTCCCGCAGGATTTTGTATTCCGATCGTTGCTCCAAAGCTTTTGCGATGAATTCAGCATTGTCGTCGGTGATAGCAATCCCTAATATAGCGTCATCAATGGCTGATGCCCCATCGGGGGTATGCTGATGAATCATGGCTTGAGCTTTTCTGTAACTTTTTCCAGCGCAACCGAAAGGCTATAACCGGGCGGGAGACTTTTGAATTCCTTTACACCATTTAGTATCGGACCGTTGTTATTTTGATGCGAGTCCAGCGGTCCAACGGGGAGCTCTATAACTTGCCCAGTTGCAAGTCCCGGGCCAGCGTGTTGATAGATTGTACGGCGCTCTGGCAATCGGTACGGTGACACAGCCTGAGAGCCGCCAAAGTGGCCACAATTGCAGATCACAACATTGCAGAACGTCATCCGCGAGACCGCCTCGGCTACGTGACGAAATGAAGTCGCATCTTTGTTGAGTGCGAGGATAAATAGATGTTGGACCTTCCCGCGGTACATTGTAATCCGCTCAAGGTCGAGAAAATCATAGCAAACCATTACACCGAAAGTGCCAACGTCTCCTCCATCGACCAGCCAGACAGACGGGTCTTTCTTGAAACTGAAGCCAATGTCTTTCAGCTTTCTGTCTTCTTCGGGAGCGGCATAAGTTTTTCCTATTCTGCGTGTCGTCGTCCGAGACCCCATTAAACGCCCGCGCCATCTCTTGGGTACAATCATCAATGCGTCATTATGAACTTCTTGGGGATCTGTTCCGGGACGGTAATCGAATCCTGCAATGACTACTGACTGCATCTTGCTAGCCATCGTTCGGAGCGTAGCCTCAAACCCGTTAGGCACTGCCAACTCCGGCAGTACAATGATGTCCGGCGGGGGCGTCTCTTGGTGGAACGCGGCAAAATACCTGCGGATTTCCACTATTGCCCGCTCCTCTTCTGGAGCGGACATTTGAGGTCCACCGGACCACGCTGCTATTGGATCTAGGGAGGTCTGAATGATCCCTACCTTTAGGCTCTTTGCTAATGTCGATTGGTACGAAGTCATTGTTGAATATCCGCCTGCCCTTCTGGCCCGTCACCAAAAGACGCTAGCTGTTGCAATCGCACAGGGATGAGCTGCCTAGGCTCGTGCTCAAGCACCGTCATCTGGTTGCTTTGCAACTGCGACTGCGCTCGTAATAAAGCGTCTTCCAAATCATTAGGGCCACGGATCGGCAAATCGAATTGTAAATCTGTCGCCGCCTGTATCTTCGCATTACCGAAAAGAGATGGATATTCAGGCAAGAACAATGTCTCAATGGATCTTGGCAAAAGACAAGAGTGCAAAATCGCCAGAGTGAACGACGAGATCGGCAGCCGCTCCAAGTCTTTGGCAATGATTCCAACGAAGCTTCGCTCTTGCCCGCGAATATTCCAAGTGCGCGGCAAACCAAAATCTAATCGGAGAATCCCCCAGAGCAACTGGCCAAGGGGACGCAATCGTCTTTCCCAGCGTCTGTCCACTGCAGCCAGAGTTTCGCTGTATCGGAAATCCGAAATAGTATTCTCCGAGATAGTGACGTGACTCGCCTGCGTAATTTGTCGCCAGCCTTCCCATGTGATCCGGCCGTTCACTCGTTGGTCGGCGGATATCTCCCTCCACGACGTGGGAATACGGATATTCTCAGGATGCAGCCGATCCAAATAATCTGGGTCTGGGCCAAAGAGATCGTGAAGCTTCGTTAGAATTTGGCGAATGATCTCAAGGGCCGTCCATTCAGAGCGCCGGGGATCGTTGGGTGAAGTCGAGGCGACAAATGCTACCCATTTACTCAGGGTCATCGAATGGTCAGGCTCCTCTAGTAGAGTTCGCACCGAAGCCACGCCGGGTTGCTCGATTGAGAGCGTGTAAAACAGAAGCGGTTCAGCTCTTGCAGCCTCAAGCAGCCAGCCTTCGTCGTCTGAACCAATAAGATTCGGGTCGCTCTTTAGTTGCGCCCAAGCGTTCAATGGCAAGAGGTCTGGATAACGCCGAAGGCTCGCCCAATCGTATCGATCAGATGGGTCATGAGCCTGCGCTATTTCGCTCCAATAAAAAGGCGCTTGATTGCTATATGAGCCTGCAGCTCCGAAAAACCAGTGACACCACACCCCGATGGGAACCTGTGTCAGTTCACCCAGCGCTGCCACGGTCGGCACCCAACCCACAAGCTCTCGCAAACACTTCGTCAAGCTATTAGCAAGCGGGCGTTCATTTTGACCAAGTTCGACCGCGCCAAGTACACAGGCGGCCACGAGAGCGTTCACAGCATGAATTTGAAATAGTTCAAGTTTCGTGTCTCGGCTATGGGCCACCAAGGCCCTGATATCAACCTTGCCAAGTTGAGAGAGAAACGATCGAGCGGCGTTTCGTTCGCGGTGCAATAGATCGGGTTTGCTCGCAGCCATGCTCGCCGTCGCGACATGTCTAGCAAGAGCTTGGATGCCGAGAGAGCCCAAGTAACATTTCAGGAACTGCAAATCGTCATTTTCGTGAGCCCGCATCCACTCAGCGATGCGCGGCATGCCTTGATAACCAGTTGTCCTGCAGTAGTCCAGCAAGCGAAGAAAGAGGCGAGCTTTGTCGGGGTGATGGCTGAAGGCCTCAAATAGAAGGCCGAAATGACGACGCAAAAGCTTGTCCCACGCCGACACCTCAACCCCAGCAAAGTGCCTAATCTCAGCTTTTAAGAGGGACATCTGTTGTTTCAACTCGGTTGGCACAGTACGCGCATATGTGCGACGCTTAGCAATTACCTCCATGCAGGCGGCTAACTGCCGGTGCTTCTGGAGCAAGTCGCCGTTCGGTTGAAACAGAGTTGGCGTAAGAGAGGAGATTCTCGCGGCCGCAAATGCCATCCGCGTATCCTGGCGGATCTCCTGTTCGGGGACGTTGGCGAGAAGCAGCCACTCTAGTTGTTCTAGTCGTTGAGCTCTTCCCGCATCGGTAAGCAAGTCGAAGTCCGTCGCGGCCAGCATTGACACCTGAGCGAGAGTGCGCGTCATCAAGGCAGTCGGCTTGCGGCCGTTCAATTGCGCTAGCTGCTTGGCTACGGTCCGGACTTCCGCCAAGTCGGTATCTGTGTTCTCGGTGATTTCTATTTCATCCGAGAACAGCTCCTTAAGCTCTGCTGGAACGAACTTTTCGGGCTCAATAGAGACTCCGATGCCAGATGCGCTGAGAAGCGCTTTGTATTCTGCAATCCAGGCCACGAGCTCGTCGAAATCGTACGCCAACACCTCATGATCGTCGACAAAACGAAAATGTGCAACTCTGCCTCGTTTAAGTAGAATGGTGTCGACAGTCCTGTCGAGAGGCAACATCGCTACGTTCGCTAAGAAGCCTCCGACGAAGATTCCCGTAGGAATTCCAGTGAATGGCCCTGTCGTTACGGTCGGTTCTATTGCGCTCCTGAGTGTTTCGGAAAACCCTTCAGCATCTATTTGGAAGTGAAGCATATCCTGTATCAACGAAACCAATAGAGGCTCAGATTGGAACCCTTCGACAGAAGTTTCAAAGCCTTTGAGGATTGCCTCCAGCCTTATCGTCGGATAGAATTTGGCGAGGTCGAGCGATGCCGCATAAATAGTCTCACCTTGAGATGCCGCGCGCCTCCAGAATTGAGGCTCTAGGTAGTATAGGCCTTCGCTTTGCTCTAGTGCATGCCGCTCCCCCTCATCCAAGTGCTCAGGGTCTAAGTCGCCCTGTACCATTTGCCGCGCTGCTAACGAGATGTGCCGACGGTACAATGGCCAGCTGTGCTTGAAATGCCGGTATAAGTTCCCACGCGAGTGGCGGTATGGTCCGACATTCAGTTTCGATGTGTTTCCCTCAGGCGTCTCCCGTTCGTACCACGCTGCTCTGTAGAGCCGATTTCCGTAGCTCCATGCCGGCATCTGCCGATCAATTTCAGGACCAAGCGCTGTGGCTATTGCCGCCCAAGCAACCTGATCTCTGACAGAGATTTCGAAATACTGACGGAGTCTAGGCTCGCCCGTGGGTTTGGGCTTTTTGGGCTGGGGCACAGGCCGCAGAGGTTGAGTTCGCCATCTCCCGTGGCTGAAGTCAGCCCTTATACTATTTAGCTCGTGCTCCAAATTGAGCTCGAACGCGGCTACGGCAGCCTGATCGAATAAACTATCGGCGGACTGATAACAGTTTTTAACTTTTCGCCATGCCCACAAGGTCGTTTCAGGCAACAGGAGTAATTCAAGGACTGTCACAATTCACCACTAGTTTTTTTGCAAAGGTAGTCATTCAAGTCGTTCGAACCACGAGGCACCGATTTGGTCGTCGCCGTGATTCCGGAAGCGCTCAACTGCCTCACTGTGCGCGTTGCAAAACTTTCTCCAGCTCGATCAGCGTCTCCGAGAACGGCGACGTTCCGCCCCCTCAGCCGTCCTAGAGTTCTAGCATCAAGGCGAGCGCTGGCGCCAACTAGTCCGATACTGTTGATGTTTAGCTCGTGAGCCGACAGTACGTCAGTCACACCTTCGCAAATCAAAATTGTTGTCACCCGTTCGGTCAGTACATCCAAATTGAATGCGGGGGGCCGAAGCCCAACGGGGCAAAGCCAACGCGGACCATCGCCATCACCGAGGCGCCTTGCCTGTAGGTAAACCACACGCCCGTCGTCTACGAAGGGGAAAAGCAGATAGCCCGACTTCAGAGCAAGGAATTGTCCATAGCGGCCTTTTTGCAGGAGGCCGCATCGCGTGATTCGCTCAAGCCCAAAAGCTTTTATAAGCTCGCTCTGTAGTAAACGGTTGTCGCCAATCTGGCCGACATTGAACCTTTGAATGGTTTGCTCGGTTAAGCTGCGAGAAAGCAGATAATCTCGCCCTTTGGTCGTTAGCCGCGAGCGGGCTAGGATGAAGCCGAAAACTTCTTCGTCCGGTAGCGTAGCGTTATCAGACCCTTCTGATTTCACCTCGTTATGTTCGACCGTCTGACACTTGGGTTGGGTAACCCGTGTGTACCGATTCCGCGTCGGGGAGGCTGCCGAGATTCCGAACTGTTCGCTGAGCCAATTACACGCTGTAACGAAGTCAACGCCTTGCATGATTCTAACGAGTTCAATCGTATCGCCACCGCGATTGCAAGCATAACAATGAAAGCGATTTGACTGGCTGCGCACTGAGAATGATGGATTTTTATCGTCGTGCCCCGGCAAGCGGCATTTGGCGGCACCCCGACTAATTTGGAAGCCAAGCGCGGCTGCAACCTTGTCGACGGGAATAGATCGAAGCGTCTCGGTATCTATCATTGCAAATTTACCACATCTTCAACTCTTATTTGTGGAGCTATCGGCTAAAAAACTCAATGGCAGGCGGCAAGATTTTTTGCCGTGAAGAAATCGCAAATTCAGAATTCAGTTTCTATTTTGAAGATGTAGCTGCAAGCGGTAGTCCCCCACCCGGGACCAATAGTTTAGGGGCGAGGACAACAGGCTATTTTGGAAGGCTATGACCGATCGCGTTTGGACGGAACACTATCATCGGCTATTTTCTTTCAGAATCCGATAGACCTGCATTCGTGAACAACCGATCTGTTTTGCGATGGCCGTCACGCCGACCCCCGATGCAGCTAGACTTCGAATCCTCTTGTAGTCAAAGCGTGCCTTGCCCCCGATGTATCGCCCGGTTAATTTGGCTCGCTCAATACCTTCACGCTGACGCTCTTTGATGAAGCGGCGCTCCATCTGCGCGACCATGCCCAGCACAGTCAGAATGACATGACCGATTTCGCCTCGGGTCGAAACGTGGGGGTCAAGGACGGTAACGAAGGCACCTCGTTGTCCGCATTCATAGACGATGTTGAGTACATCGCGGGTGTCTCGACCGAGTCGGTCAAGTCGGGTCACTATCAGTTCGTCACCTTCACGAAGGAATTCGATGATTGTCGCGAGCTCTGTTCGACCATTGCGACTTGCGCCAGAAACCTTTTCGGCACGTACGATCAAGCAGCCCTCAGCATGAAGTCGCTGCCGCTGAATTTCGAAATCTTGATCGATCGTACTGACGCGGGCGTAACCGATTTTTGTCATATGTCACCTCAGGTTTTAGGCCCAAGGCTACCCTGTCACAAATAGTCAGCGTCAAGTCTGATGTGACGGTGGATTCTGCAACGTAGGCATCGTCACGTATGGCTATACCCCCGCGTTACCCCATAATGGCTGCTTGGTAATATCTGCGTGCCTGGGAAGAAAGCGATGCTGGGTGCTTGTGGTCGTCTGGCCTTTTTGAAGGTGCACGACAGCTCCTCTTGAAATGCGAGTCCGCTATTGCGGAAAGTCGGTCAGAGTCCCCACTTACTCAACAGTAAAGGGACGTAGGGGCTGGCATAATGAAACTTCTTTATCTTACGCCGATTGCGATCGCATTGATTGCCATTGTCGCGGTTGGAGTGGTGTGGGGTGAGAGAGCTGACCTACTTTGTTTGCCGGACGAAGTATGTCTGCGAGAATGGATTTCAGCGACGAGCGGGTGGGCCGCAGTGATTGCTGCTGTCCCTACTATTCTCTTCCTTTCTAAACAGGTGAGAGATGCTGACCGCCACCAGAGAACTGGCTTCGCAATTCAATTGCGTAGACACCGGATATTGGCTCACCGGACTGCCCAAATTGCCTACGTGTCGTTGATGATGATTGAGGACTTTGACGGCAAAAGGACGGAAGGCGAGGTGCCAGACGTAAGGGCTTGGGATGTTGAGACCACGAACAGCATGATTGGCATTCTTCGCGACACAACGATTGCTGCTTTCGAGGCTGAAATCGCTCACCCGATGTCTATGAGCGGTGCCGCTATCGCGATGGTGATCGAGCGGGGATATGAAGGGCAGCAGCCAGCTTCTTCGGCCGCGCCGGAACTCGCTCGAAGCTTTTTCACTAACATAGCGAACCAGGCGGAGGATTATCTCACCGAAACCAAATCCATAACCGGTTAGATTCCACGACGGGTCATTAGCGTCCTAGGTGCCAATTACACTTTGACTGATTTGGGGCCGAATGCCGGCTATCAGGTCTTGGCGGTACTCCCACGCGTAGCTGCCATTCTGAGGTCGACCCCTCTTAGGGTATTTTGCCTGGTTTGCCGCGACCCGAAGCACGCCATTATATGTTACCAGCCTTGGGCTCGATCGAAGCCGAATAACGACCCGCTCGCGCGGGAAGATCTGATCTCATTCACCGCCCTTGCTATTCAGAATAACTTTTGTCTACTGTATCGCCAGATAATGAAGGCAGAAACCATGAAGAAATTCGTATTCTTTGCTGTGCTTCTGATGTTGAGTTCGCCAGTTAAGGCGCAGGAGAGTGCCGAAAGGATACGCTCTGCACTGGCGGGTGCGCTAGGAGGTACGATTTGCGCGCCATCGGCTGTTTGGGCGGGCTGGTGTGCGGTTCTAGGAATTGAAGCGGCTTATTGGGTAAACGAGGGCGTGAGCCTCGCCATTGACCGTCACTTCAAGGCCGAGGACCAGAAATTCGCAAACGAACATGGTGTAACGATATGCTATAGCGACGCTACCTGTATAACTCCTAAGTAACTGTTACTTCTCCATCGACATAGCTGCTTTATTGAGTTCTTCATCGGCTGGATGCCGACGTAGAGCTCCATAAAGTGGCCGAACCCCAATCGGATTCTATGAAGGGCCAAGAAAAGCTGGTCATTTGGGATTAAGGGGGCGTCCGCGAGCGATCAGGCTGAGGGGGGTGGGCCGCTTCGAGCCGGGAAGCAGCGGGTTCCGATTGATTGCTACCACGCCGCATCCTAGAGCCGGAAATGGTGGAATTCGGTCATTGCGACGCCTGTCCGCACATATATCGCGCCGACCGCGTCTTCAACGTTTGACGAGCCGACAGTCTGCTTGCGAACGGCCATCAGCTCCGTCAGGATCGGGCTCCCGGATCGCTCTCGCGCAGAACTGTAATCGCTGGCCGCGCTGAGCCTCACGGACCAGAAGGGGGACGGCAGGTCAAGCATCAGTCTGGCGCCGGCGACCCGAGAGAAGT
>CALSAF010000028.1:0-36463 GCA_943372805.1 Rhizobium sp. Q54 | reverse complement strand
CAACGACACAAATCTATACGCATGTGCTCGATGAGCGCCTGCAACATCTGGTGCATACACACCACCCCCTTGCAAAACAGGCCAAAAACCCCGATTAGAGCCGGCAACCCCGGTTCCTGCGGGCGGCGAGCGCCAGGAACGAACGATCGGAACGGAGTTCATGCACAACTATCTCGACTTCGAAAAACCAATCTCCGACCTCGAGGCCAAGATCCGCGAACTGAAGAAGATCGCGGAAGAGGACGAGAGCATCGACACGTCTGAAGAGATCAGCCGGCTGGAAAGCCGCGTCGACGAGGCGATGGTGGAGATCTATTCGAAGCTCAATGCCTGGCAGAAGACGCAGGTCGCGCGCCATCCGCAGCGTCCGCATTTCGTCGACTATGCCGAAGCGCTATTCACCGAATTCACGCCGCTGGCCGGCGACCGCAAGTTTGCCGAGGATGCTGCCATCCAGGCCGGCCTCGCCCGCTTCCGCGGCCAGCCCGTCGCCGTGATCGGCCAGGAAAAGGGCAACGACACCAAGTCGCGCATCAAGCACAACTTCGGCAGCCCACGCCCCGAAGGCTATCGCAAGGCGATCCGCGTCATGGAAATGGCCGACCGCTTCGGCCTGCCCGTCATCACCCTGATCGACACGGCAGGCGCCTATCCGGGCGTTGGCGCGGAAGAACGCGGCCAGGCGGAAGCAATTGCCCGCTCCACCGAGATGTGCCTCGGCCTCAAGGTGCCGATGGTCTCGGTCGTCATCGGCGAAGGCGGCTCGGGCGGCGCGATCGCGATCGCGACCGGCAACCGCGTCTACATGCTGGAACACGCGATCTATTCGGTCATCTCGCCGGAAGGTGCAGCCTCGATCCTCTGGCGCGATTCGACCCGCGCCAAGGAAGCTGCGACCAACATGAAGATCACGGCGGAAGACCTGAAGGGTCTTGGCATCATCGACGCCATCATTCCGGAGCCCGTCGGCGGCGCCCATCGCGCACCCGACCGGGTGATCGGCATGACCGGCGACGTGATCGCCAGCGCGCTTGCCGAACTGACTCCGCTGCCGGGCGACAAGCTGCGCGCCGACCGCCGTCAGAAGTTCCTCGATATCGGCCGCAATCTCTGAGTTTGACCGACAGGCTGCGGCCATTCGCCATCACTCCGCCGTTTTGCATGGATAGCGCGGAAGGAAGAATGGCGAAATCAGTAGCCATTGGTTTATAATTTGTGAAGAAAGCAGTTCTAAACTACGCATGATCGGCTCGGCTTGAGCCACAACATGTGTTCCTGGAAAGAGCGTTTGCGCATGCGCTTGACATCGACGGCCCTGGTTCTGCTTTTCGCCGCCGCTCTGGCCGGCTGCAACGACACGTTGGAAAGCGCGACCTATGATACGCCGCGCGTATCCAACAAGGTCGCGCAGCCGCTCCCCGCTCGCCTGATTGCCGAAATCCAGAAGAAGGGCATGGATCGCAACTCGCCGATCATGATCCGCATTTTCAAGGAAGAGGGCAAGCTTGAGGTCTGGAAGGCGAAGACCAACAATCGCTTCGACAAGGTCGTTGAATACGACATCTGTGCCTGGTCGGGCCGTCTTGGACCGAAGGTGAAGGAAGGCGACCGTCAGGCGCCGGAAGGTTTCTATCCGCTGACGCCTTATCACCTGAACCCGAATTCCAAGTATTTCCTCGCCATCAACACCGGCTTCCCGAACCAGTTTGACCGCGCCAACGGCCGCACCGGCACGCATCTGATGATCCACGGTGCCTGCTCGTCTTCGGGCTGCTACTCCATGACCGATGCCCAGATGCTGGAGATCTATGCCTTTGCGCGTGACGCCTTCAAGGGCGGCCAGCAGGCAGTCCAGCTGCAGGCCTTCCCCTTCCGCATGACTGCGGAGAACATGGCCCGTCACCGCCACAGCCCGCATTATGATTTCTGGAAGACGCTGAAGGTCGGCTACGACCACTTTGAGGTGACCAAGCGTCCGCCCGAGGTCAATGTCTGTGAGAAGAAGTATGTCTTCAACCAGACTGCCCCGGCAGGATCGAGCTTCAATCCGCAGGGTGCCTGCCCGCCGATCAGCACGCCTCCGGCCCTGTCCGTGGCGCTCAACGGCTATAACGAGGCCTATGACGCAGCCTATGCCAAGGCGCTGAAGAAATACGACGGCAAGATCTGGTACGATCCGACCGAGGCCGAGCGCAAGGCACTGGTGGCAGACCTGCGCAAGTCGCGCTCGCATGATCTCGCTTTCGCACCCACGGGCTCTGCACTGAAGGCCGGCAAGCTGCTCGACATAGACGATGTCGCCCCTGCAATGTCGACACCCGCCAACGGCACAGCGGCTATCAATCAGATGGCGACCAACCCGAACGGTGATCCGCAGGGTCAGGCCGCCCAGCCTCCGGCAGCCGCCACTGCGACAGCAGCCGCATCCGCGCAGGGAGTGACCCAGGCGCCGGCACAGACTGCTGCAACCGTCCCCGTACCGCAGCCGAACCCGCTCTTGCCGCCGCAGACCGCACAAGTCGCGCCCGAAGTCGCACCGAAGAAGCCTTTCTGGAAGCTCTGGTAGGCAATGGCCGAGGCGCCGATCTACGACCTGAAGGGGCTGAAATGCCCCCTTCCAGTTTTGAAGACCCGCCGCCGCATGGCCGACATGAAGCCGGGAGACGAACTGATCGTAGAGACCAGCGATCCCCTCGCCGGCATCGACATTCCGCATTTCTGCAATGAAGACGGCCACCAATTGCTGGCGCAGGAGCGGCTGGAGGGCGGCCACCGCTTTCATATCCGCAAGGGCGAGGGCGAAAGTTCTTAGAACTTGAAGCCCGGAATGGACAGCGGATTGTCCATCATCGCCGCGCGGTCCGGCCGGTCGATCGCAAGCTTGCCGGTGAAGGCGCCGAACAGGTCGCGCACATAACTCTCCGACAGATCCTTCGTGATCAGCACCAGCCGCGTCTTGCGATCCGAGCCATCAGGCCAGGCCGGCAGGCGCACCGGCGGATGGAAGATCGACTGCACGCCATGCAGCACCAGCGGTTTGTCGGGCCGGTCGGTGAGCGCCACGATCGCCTTCATTCGGAGCAGCTTTTCGCCGTGCGTGGAGCGCAGGAGATCGATGAACATGTTGATTGCCATCGGGTCGATCGGCTCGTCATGCAGGATCGAATAGGACCTAATCGAGGCGCCGTGACGGTTCACTTCGTGCGCATGGTGATGGTGATCATGGCTATGGCCGTGGTGATGGTCGTGACCATGGTGGTGGGCATGATCGTGGTGATGATGATCGTCTGCCGCCATCTCGTCCTTCAGCCAGCGATCGACATCGGCGATCTTGCTTGCTGGATCGTAGAGACCGTTAACCAGCATGGCAGCCGAGCCGGCATCCGGGGCGTCACCATCGGTGATCGGCGCGCGCGGATTGAGCGACCGAAGGCGCTGGGTGAGCGCGGATATCGTCGCCTCGTCGGCCAGCGTCTTCTTGGTGAGGATCAGCCGGTCAGCCACCGCCACCTGCTTGTAGGCCTCCGGATAGGCATCGATGGTCGAAAGACCGTTCACCGCATCGACGACCGTCACGACGCCATCGAGATCGAAATGCTGGGCGACGGCGGGATGCCCCATGACCGACTGCATGACAGGTGCGGGATCGGCAAGCCCGGTCGTTTCGATGACGATCCGCGACAAAGGCTTGATCCTGCCCGTCTGCATGCCGTCGATCAGCTCTGCCAGCGTGTCGACCAGTTCGCCGCGCACGGTGCAGCAGAGGCAGCCGTCGGAAAGCTCGACCACGGCATCGTTGGACGCCTCGACTAGGAGATGATCGATCCCGACTTCGCCGAACTCGTTGATGATGACGGCCGCATCCTTCATCGCCGGATCCTTGAGGAGCCGGTTGAGGAGCGTCGATTTGCCCGCACCAAGGAAGCCGGTGAGGATGGAGACAGGGATGCGGGTCTGGGTCATGGATCAGCTCAGAAGGTGGGACGCGGCTTGGGGATCGGCACATTGGCGATCTCGCCCGTGCCGGCCCCCTTCTTGGTCTCGACCGGTTCGCTGCCCGGGATAAGGCCGGCGAAGCTCATGACCGGCGGACGGCCCATCTCGCGAATATAGGGCGAGAGCAGCTTCATGCGCCCGGCCTCGTCGCGGCCTTCGCTTCGTACCTTGCGCGCCTGCGGGTTGCAGATCTCGGCGCTGATGTCGGTCACCTGATCCAGCCCTTCGCCATAGGGCGCGAGTTGCTCCAGCCGGTTTCCGGCGACCGTTGTCGTCAGCCCCTTCTGCAGGAGTTCGGCGGAGAGGTCTGCGCGCGCGCCAAGACTGTCGGCGCCAAGCACGACGGAGATCACCGTGCGGCCGTTGCGGGTGGCCGACGACACCTGATTGAAGCCGGAAGCGCAGACATAACCGGTCTTCATGCCATCGGCGCCCGGAAAGCGGCCCACCAGCAGATTGAAGTTCGGATAGTCCTTCTTGCCCGTCGTCACCCCTTCGAGTGCGAAGTAGCCCGCATATTCCGGGAATTCCCGCCGGATGGTTGCCGCCAGAAGCGCCATGTCGCGGGCCGTCGTATACTGGCCCTTGCCCGGCAGTCCATTGGGATTGACGAAGCGCGTCGAGGTCATGCCGAGGCGCTGTGCCTCCTGGTTCATCCGCTGGACGAAGGCACCCTCGCTGCCGCTCACGGTTTCCCCGATCGCGACGGCAACGTCATTGGCCGACTTGATGATCAGGAGCTTCAATGCGCTGTCGAGGGTCAGCTTCGAGCCCGGCTTGAAATACATCTTGCTGGCCGGCTGGTCGGCGGCATGCTTGCTCATGACGACCACGGTTTCGGGCGAAAGCTCACCTGATCGCATCGAGCGGAAGGTCGTGTAGGCCGTCATAAGCTTGGTCAGCGAGGCCGGATACCATTTGCGGAAGGCTTCCTGATGCGCGATCACGCGGCCACTACCGACATCGACGACCATGATCGGATTGGCGGCAGCCAAACCCGGCAGAACCATTGCCACCAGCGAGACGGCGACCGCCAGTCGGCGGACGGATCCGGTTGAAGACAACATGCGGGGACGTTTCGCAAACACGACTTCGATCCTCTGGTTCGGCGGGTCGCTCGTCAACGCATGACGAGATCTTATGTAGGGAAGGAATGGCAAAGCCCATTGAATACGTCAATTGAAAGGCGCACATTCGTGTCCGACAATCGCGTGATGCGAGTTGTGCGTGACCAGGACTGAACCCAGGACGAGAGAATGCCTCTTCTGAACCGAGCCTCCGAACTCCAAACGGAGGCCACTGAATGGCGCCGCCATCTGCATGCCAATCCGGAAATCCTCTACGACGTTGAAAACACAGCAGCCTTCGTGGAAGGAAAGCTGCGCGAATTCGGCGTAGACGAAGTTGTGACCGGGCTTGGCCGCACAGGCGTGGTGGGCATCATCAAGGGATCGGGCGGCGAGGGCCGCACCATCGGTCTGCGTGCCGACATGGATGCGCTTCCGCTCGACGAAATCACCGGCAAGCCTTGGGCTTCGACCATTGCAGGACGCATGCATGCCTGCGGCCATGATGGTCACACCGCCATGTTGCTGGGTGCCGCCAAATACCTCGCAGAGACCCGCAATTTTTCAGGCTCCGTGGCGGTCGTCTTCCAGCCGGCTGAAGAAGGTGGGCGTGGTGCACTGGCCATGGTCGAAGACGGCATGATGGATCGCTTCGGCATCGCGGAGATCTACGGCATGCACAACATGCCCGGAAAGCCCGTGGGGACCTTCGCCATCCGCAAGGGCGGCATCATGGCGGCTCCCGACAAGTTCCAGCTCAAGCTGACCGGCCTCGGCGGCCATGCGGCTGAACCGCACAATACGGCCGACACGATCGTCATCGGCGCGCAGATCGTCGGCGCCCTTCAGACGATTGCCGCCCGCAACGCCAATCCGCTCCGCTCGGTCGTGGTCTCCGTCACCCAGTTTCATGCCGGCACGACACACAACATCATTCCCGAAGAGGCCTTCATTTCCGGCACCGTACGCTCGCTGGACGAAGGTGTGCGCGATCTGGCCGAGCGCCGGATCGGCGAGATCGCGACCGGCATAGCGGCAGCCCATGGCGCAACCATCGAGTATGAATACGAGCGCGCGTGCCCCGTGACCGTCAATCATCCCGCTGAGACCGACTTTGCTGCACGCGCAGCGATCGACGTGGTGGGCTCTGGCAATGTCGACACCGAAGTGGATCCGAGCATGGCCGGCGAAGATTTCGCCTTCATGCTCCAGTCGCGCCCCGGCGCCTATATCCTGATCGGTAATGGCGAGACGGCTGGCCTCCACAATCCGGCTTACGACTTCAACGACGAGGCGATCGCGGCCGGCATATCCTACTGGGTGCGTCTGGCCGAACAGCGCCTGCCGCGCTGAGCAAGGCGTTTCCACCACGCAAAACCGCTTGGCTTGAAGCCCGTGCTTTTGTATGGAGGAGGAAGTGGTCCCGTAGCTCAGCAGGATAGAGCATCAGATTCCTAATCTGAGGGTCACGCGTTCGAATCGCGTCGGGATCACCACTCTCCGTTACTGATATCTTGCCATTACGAATCTAGGGTTGGGATCGCTCAAAAGGTTTGTCCCTACAGGCGCTGATATGTCCCTGACGCCTTAATAGGTCTGTCCCCGGAAAAAATGCCAATTTTTTCAGGCTGGCAAAAGTCCTAGCCGATATCTTCGGACTACTAGCCTCTGATGAGGTGAAAGAGTTCGTGGAGACGATGTTTGAACAACTTCAAGACCTCATGCGCCGTGCATTTACTGCTGGGTTGAACCCTGCCCAGTGGGAGTTTTGTACCGAATGGGACATGCATCTCGGTTGGCAAATTCACCTTTGTGACCTCAATTCGCCAGACCCGAAATTCTTCGGGAAGCTTGTTGAAATTGAGAACTACCTAATCTCAAACTTTCGTATTCAACCGTCGCCGCAAGCGTTTCAAGCTGATGTTCACGCTCCCACCATTCCTCTCCCATGAGCTGACGCAGCTTCCAAGAGTTCTCCAATATTTTGGGATCGGTGGGACCCAGGAAGACTCCGAAGGTGCCGGGATTGAAGCTGACGGTTTCATGCCGATCCACGAGTAAGCAGTCCTTGCCATGCTCGTCTTCGATTCGGGTCCAGCGGCTCAGAATCGCGCGGGCCAGTGGCAAGATGGCAGACATGTCATCGGGATGAAGCTTGGATTCTTGGCGGAAAACCTGCCACCGGAGGAGTAACAAGCTTCCTCCCTCGACAGACAATCTCAAGCCGTCGCTGAACCACCCTGTGTAGAACTGCAGTTTGACAGGGCTAAGTCGCGGCCTTTTCGACGCTTCAATGAAATTCATCACGGCACTCCTCCATGAACAATGGTCGTTCATGTCGTCGTCGGCCACAACGAATGCATCCTAGTAATTTGGAAATTGCCCCCGACGACGGGCGGCCCTCGCCTGGTCGCCAATCGTCGGGGTTGGTGGAGTTTCATCTTCGACAATCAATCATCGAGAGAGATAACATCAGTTATGACTGATAACAGCTCTACCGCCACGTCTCCAAAGACTTGATCGCCAAATCGATCTTCTTGGTGAGGTCTCGAAGGGGCTTCGAGTCGGGGTATTCGCTTACGAGGATAGCCTTGGCACTCTGCAGCCGCTCAATATGCTCGGCGCGCCCCAGGACGCCACGCGCGGCGTCAGGAACCTCAACCTTCTCGTGATAATAGAGATCGAAAAACACGCTGCTAGGCAGGGTCTTGCGATCATATTCGAGTTGCACCCAGTTATCGAGTTCGGACCGGACCAGATCGATACGTTTGGTCACGCCTGCCCTGCCACGGGTAGCCGTGAGCACTTCCTTGAGAAGCCTTCCGACCTGTGAGTGCCTTTCGATAGGCATCTTCGCGTTCGGTCGTGCGCCTGAGGAGAAGAGCATCTTGTACGGAACGGAGTTCGAGACTTTCCCCACAACCCGCGTCGCTTTTGGCATTGATGCCTTTTCCGCCTTTTCAGCTTCCATCTTGATTTCACCAGGTGTGCGGAACGGCTCGGCATCGTTCGTCGCGATGCGCCGGCAATTTTCGGGAACAACCGGTGCGCCTAATACGGACAACACCGCCTCTATGGATTCCAGGTCGCCGCCCTTCTTCCGATCGGAAAGGAGGTAGAGTTCGCATCCGCCGTCCGGGAAATAAATCCCACCCCAGGCCGATTTGACAATCTGCCAGTTGTTGCGTTCCGCCCAAGCGTCGCGCTCTTGCTGGCGATCCGCAACAGCGGCGGCATAGGGCTCGTCAAGGATGATCTTCTTCTTCGTGGCAGGGTCGAACCACGAGCTGCAATGGTCACGGCCTGGCAGACGTCCAGTACCGCCGCCACCAGGCAAGGCATCACTCTTCGACGGCTTCAACCCTGTCGCCGCCATAAATTGCAGGGTGCGAGCGGCAGTGCATGCAACAGAAATGGCTCCGTCTTCGCTTTGAGGATTGGTCTGGCAAACAATCAAGTCTGGTGCCCAGCGCTTGAAGTTCCACAGGCCACGCGCATTCTTGAAGTGCCTCGTCTCGACGATCTCATCCAAAGGCATCGGAAGTGAGACCTCAACGATCTCGGTTCCACGCGCCTTCGTCTTGGGATCACGCCACCAAACGCTGATGAAGGTCTTAAAATTCGGCCGCGTCGATGTGGTAGACGCCATCAGGACGCGACGAGCGTTCGTGTAATTCGCATAACCTGCACGAACAGATGCGAGGTCCAAACCGATACTGTGGGGCACGCCTTCCCGCTTGGAGAGCGTTTTGGCGAGGCGCTTGATCCCGTCGATGGTAGTGGGGGTAATGTTTGCCGTAGACATGTTTCTTCCTCCCGGACCCGTGAGAAGCGTCACCCGTCAACCACCTCGTGAGCCCGAACAAGAGACATGAACGGGTCATCAAACATCAAGGGCAGCGCTGTCTACAGCTTCGCAACTGACGGGTGGCGTGCTTCTGCCGGAAGCGTCTCTAAGGTAAAAGCACACGCCCTCCGTTTCAAGAGCCGCCATTCGGAAAACAACGACGAAATATTGGCCTGAAGACGTTAGGCGTCGTCCCACCCAGACTCGTGGTTTTTCGCCGAGTGATGATGAACGCACTTGTTTTCCGAGAGACCTACAATCATGAATTGACCACTGGAAATTGGGAGTGATTCATGAGCAATCCATTCGAACAGCAACCCTTCGACGGCGCGGAATTCATCGACAATCCTGAACCGAGATGCCCATGCCTCCTGATCCTGGACGTATCAGGTTCGATGCGGGGCAAGCCTATCCGGGAACTGAACGAAGGCCTCACTCAGTTCCGTGACGAGCTTTTCGCCGATGCCCTCGCGGCGAAACGGGTGGAAGTCGGTCTGGTCACCTTCGGTCCTGTCACTGTCGTGAACGACTTTACGGGCGTGCAGAGCTGTATAGCACCCGAACTGCGCGATCAGGGCGATACGCCCATGGGACGTGCGATCGAGGAGGGTCTGAATATGCTCCGAGAGCGTAAGAACTCTTACAGACAGAACGGCATTTCCTATTATCGCCCGTGGGTGTTCCTCATCACGGACGGTGGCCCGACCGATAACTGGCAGAACGCAGCACAGGCAGTGAAATCCGGTGAAGCCGAAAAGGCATTCAGTTTCTTCGCGGTCGGCGTCGAGGGGGCGAACTTCGAAATCCTCTCCCAGATCAGCGTCCGCCAACCTCTTGTCCTGAAAGACATGCGGTTCCGCGACCTGTTCAGCTGGTTGTCCAGCTCGTTGAGCTCGGTCTCGCAGTCGAATCCGGGAGATGCGGTACCTCTCTCGAACCCAGCGGCTCCCGACGGGTGGGCCTCGATTGCATGACAGGTGCGTGGCGTTGGGCAGGTGCTAGATCGAAAGGCACCTCGCACGAAAAAACGGGGCTGCCCTGCCAGGACTACGGTTGTGCCAGCGAGGTCAACGGTCCCGCTGGTCCCGTGTTCGTAGCCGTCGTTTCCGACGGCGCAGGCAGTGCACTGCGCGCGGATATCGGCTCTAAGATCACGTCGATCACCATGTTGCGGATCGCGAAGCACTTCCTCAGTCGGTCACCTCGTTCGGAACTCGGCGAGGAAACGACATGGGAGTGGCTGGACGCCATCCGAGACAGGATCAACGCCGAAGCCGGTCGCCTTAGTTTAAAGCCGAGAGACTTCGCCGCCACCATCATCGTGATCATTGCCGATAGCTCGGGCGTGACGATTATCCACGTGGGTGACGGGGCCGTTGTGGTCAAAGATGCCAACAGCGAGACCTGGTCCGTTCCATCCTGGCCCTATCAAGGTGAGTACGCCTCTACGACCAGCTTCATCACAGACGATCCCCAACCCAGGCTCGATTTTGCTGCGGTGGAACGTCCTATCTCGGCATTCGCGATCTTCTCGGATGGCATCGAACGCATGGTGCTCGATTTCGCCAATCGTACGCCACATGCGCCCTTCTTCGAAAGAATGGTGAAGCCGGTGATGGCTCTGTCTACTCCGGGCCGCGATGCCGATCTGTCGAAAGCCCTGCAAAGCTATCTGTCCAGCCCGGCGGTTTGTGAACGGACGGATGACGACAAAACACTGATCCTTGGAGCCGCCCTGTGAGCGATACGTTCTTCGCCAACGGGAAGAAGCTGATCCTTGGCCCGCTGCTTGGTAAAGGCGGTGAAGGTGATGTCTACAACCTTTCAGGCAGTTCTGACTTGGCGGTCAAAATCTACAAAGAGGGGAAGGCTTTAGAACGCCACGAGAAGGTAGTGGCAATGGTAGCCGCCGGCCTATCCAGCACGAGCACCTATGTCGCGTACCCTCTTGAAGTCGTGACGAGACAGAACGGCAAATCGCCGGGTTTACAATGAAGAAGGCGGCAGGGTTCAAAACAGTTCACGATCTCTATGGACCCGGAAGTCGCCGCGCGGAATTCCCGACCGCAGACGTCCGCTTCCTTATCCGCGCCGCGTACAACCTCTCCGCCGCACTAGCCAGCATCCACAAGTCGGGATGCGTTGTCGGTGACATAAACCATTCGGGTATTCTGGTTTCCTCCCAGGCTCTCGTCACCCTAATCGACAGCGACTCTTTTCAGTTCAGCCGCAACGGCCGCACATACCGCTCTATTGTCGGCACGGCGGAATACACTCCAGCAGAACTGGTGGGCTTGTCATTCGAGCGCACAGACCGAACGACCAATCACGATGCCTTCGGCCTTGCGGTGTTGCTTTTCCAGCTTCTGTTTCTCGGACGACACCCATACTCCGGCCGCTACCTTGGCGGCGGCGACATGGACATCAAGACAGCCATTTCGCAGAGGCGCTTTGCCTATAGCGCCAGGCGTTCCGAAACACGAATGGAGCCGCCTCCATATGTCCCGGCCCTGGATGATTTTGGCGACGAGGTGCGGGACGCATTCGAACTTGCATTCTCCCGCAGAGCTGAATTGGGTAACGGCCGGCCTTCGGCAGTAGACTGGGTCGGCGTCATCGACCGCCTGCAAACCAATCTGACTACGTGCGGAATTGACCGCTCTCATCACTACCACAAAAGCAAACCCAGCTGCCCTTGGTGCAAACTTGAACAGGGAATTGGCCGATCGCTGTTCGCCGCACAGTTCGTCACGCCGACGTCCATGGCCAACATCGGGGAGATCATAGCCCAGATCAACCGCTTGAGTTCGCCGCCTCGGCCACCAAGCGCCGAATACATCATGCCTGTCATGCGCGACCTCAAGGTTTCGGACGCTGCCAAATCCAAGAAGAGTGGTCGGGTGTTCAGCATGACTGCCGCACTCGTCGGAGTTGGCATCGGTCTTTACGTGGCTGCAGCAATCCAAGGTCTCGTCGGCATCATCATCGCGGGCGCATCCCTCGGTTATTTCTTCTCCGCAAAGGGCGACGAGGGACCGTTTGTCGCCGAGCTCAAGGCCAGTACGATCGAGTGGAATAACCAGCGGCAGATATGGGAGAAACGGGCTGGACCGGAACAGTTCGAGGAAAAGAAGGCGCACTACCTAAGGCTCGCGTCTGCCCATGCCGGACTTCCGCAGAGGGAGAAAGAAAAGCTTGCAGAACTCGAGCGTAAGAAGCGCGATCTGCAAATGCGAAAGCATCTGGAATCGCATCTTCTCGACAGGGCAAAGGTTCCTGGAATCGGCCCCGGACGTAAGGCAACGCTCGCTTCCTTCGGCGTTGAGACGGCATGGGATGTGAAGTCCAGGCGCATCACTAACATTCCGGGTTTCGGGCCCGCCATGCAGGAAAAGCTCAGGCAATGGTCGAAATCGGTGGAACAAAAGTTCGTGTTCAACGCCAACATTCCGACCGATCCGCAGGCGATCCGCGAGGTCAAGAATGACATTGCCAAACATCGCGCGGAGCTTGAGCGCGATCTGATCAAGGCTCCTGCCGAGCTGCAACGACTGATCGACGAGGCGACACGACTACGAGACAATCCTCCTCCCGAGCTCGTGGCCGCATATCGACGTATGAAACAGGCGGAACTGGACAGCGGTCGAAAGGCATAGAGCATGAGAGTATTCGACCTGCCGCCGATTGCGGACCTTGTCTCGTGTCGCGAACGCTTCAGTTCATCTACCAACCAGCGTTATTTTCCCAATTCGCAGGGAAGCCTATTTCATTTATATTGACGCTAGGGTAATGACTAAAAGTCGCCTTCAGGTCGGCTTTCCAACTATTAGGCAGGCCTGTTGACTGCTGAAGATAATTCATCGCAGTAGCTATCGCATAGAACGAGTAAGCGTCAGCGAACTTGATGTTTTTATCTTTGTAGTTTGAAGGCCCGATAGCAAATTTGTGTTTCAGAAGACGACTGTGATGAGCTACAGTATTTCGAAGTACGGTTATACTATGTAACCAGCTCGCAAACACGTCAGTCTGGTTCACTTTAAATTTCACCGATATCGACTTCTGAACGCTTGGGTCCTTAATCGCCTTGTAAGTCATGGACCAAAGGCCAAATGTCACACATTCTGTTACTCCCCAACTTGGAGGGAGATAAGGTTCGTCATGATGACCAAGATAGTGCTCAATAAATTTTCTAGTTTTTGACCTATCGGTCTCGTCTTCGATTTTTCGTATGAGTTTTCCAAGAGAAAACTTGTCGTTGTGTCTGAAGATATTGTGTTTAAGAAACCAGTGGGGGCCATGCACTCTGCTCAGCTCGTCAGCAATCGTCGATCTGATGGCCATTTCTAAGCGGGTGATAGAGGCGAATGCCTGGTAACGCACCGCTCGGTCAAATTCGTAACGCTCCGCGATACGGTCAAAGCTATAATTATGCGGGAAATGCTTCGTTTCGGAATCGACGAGGTGGTAGTAGTACCCTTTAAGCCTATACCCACCCACGTGCTGGAGGTAACTTAGTGCTACCTTGTCGTTCGGGACGATCAATCCGCGGGTTTTAAGCTTCTCAAGCTGTTCTTGAGGAGTGAACGATCGCTTGTTAAAGGGAACTTTAGACACAAAAAAACCCGCCTTTTGCACGTCTCAGTTAAGAGAACACTTCCCGCGAGAAGCACGTGTGGACGGGTCTTGTTGAGGAGAAAACTACCGCCCCCCGAGCCAAAAGTCAACGGCAGATGCTCACTTTTTTAAATATATGGCGGCAGTTAATTTCTAACGAATGCGGAAAGCTTGGGGACCATCACAATAGCAGGACGTGTCGTCTCATTATATGTGACAAGGGAATTTCGACCTAGCTCGCGTTTTGGACAGGGGCTAGCTAGCTCCTGTCCAATGTATTTGCGGCCGACATGACGATCGGCTTCAGATTTGCATCAGACTTTCGTCGTCAAAGACGGCAAACACCTCAAACTCCTCTCTGAGGTCTTCGACTGACATCGGATCGCACCGTAGGTGCTGACGTCGGCAATGTTGACGATGTAGTCACATGATGCGGCTGCGTTGTCCCCCTAGCCAGCGCACCGCTGGTGTATAGCAAAGAAGAATTGCCCATCCTTCCCAGCGATTTTTGCCAGTCCCAATCGTTTGTTAAGCGGCTTATGTGACAAGCGCCGAGAACTGGAGATGCTGTTTTGATATCTGTAATTTGCTTGAAATCAGCCGACGGCTCAGAACGCTTCGTTTTGGAAGGCGTCGGCATATCGACCATCACTCACTACAGCTCATATGACGAGGCCCTGCGGGCACTACAAAGGATTAAAGCTCTTCGCGATGACTACGAACGGCTAAAAATGACTGGAGACATATCTGTCTTTAATGAAGAGGCAGACGCGGCACCAGATCGATACAAATTATACGTTCTTAAAATAGAAGACAAAGTATTCTCGGCTATAGTCACAGGTCCATTCGCCTACTTCGAAAAATCGAGAGATCGCCGAGAACTCCTGCGGGCGGCTTGGGATAATTCTAAAAACCTAGCGCCGACCAATTCCATGATCCCTAAGCTACGCTAGTAGTCCTGCTTCCCGCATTTTGCATTCGAGGAGGCCCAGTGTCTCGACACTCTTCTCTGTGCCAAATTGCCGGACGATCGGCGCGCATTTGAGATGTTGCGCAGGGAGAGCGTTCCGACTGCCGAAATCCCATTGATCTAACATCGCCCCGAGGATGTCATCGACAAACTGATGATCATACAACCCTGGACCTGATAAATCAGGACCCTGAGTATTGCCCAATACTTGTCTAACGCCAGACGGTATCGTTGGCTCTGAATTTTGACCCATTGCGTCTGACATCCCTTTAACTATGAAAAAGATTGTCCGATCAAAAGCCAGGTGACGCAACCGCCGACGGCTTTTGGCAACGAATTCACATCTTGGGCCGTCACCACCCCCGACAGCGGTGAGGGTTACCTCCAGACGGACGGCACGCATCTCACCAAGTGCTTGGCGAGATGCGATAGCAGAAGTTATCGTCTCAGATTTTCAGCAACCCCTCGGGATCGTCTTCGCATCCAGAGAAGACCTCAAACTCCTCCCTGAGGTCTTCGAATGACATCGGATCGCACCCATAGGTGCTGACGTCGGCAAGATTGACGATGTAGTCGGACATGATGCGGTTCAAACTGAACATGGCAAGCGTCTCCTGTTCCGCGCGCCGATGGCGGCGGGTTTGGTTCTCAATCGAATAGAGGCAAGGCGGCGACCCCTCTCGGGATCAGCGACCTATTCGAAACGGGAGACGGGTGATGGACATGCTGAACATCCCTGATGAATGACGAATGCGGAAAACGCCGACGCGGCTTGAGCCGGCACGGTCATATTCGCGCGGTAATCCTGCAAACCTGGGTCATCGATTTTGTCCTTTGAGCGGAATGGTCGTCGCTCAGGCCGTCGACAGATAAACCGGATTTGCAGGGTGTCAACCGGGTCCCTCCCGAAAAAGTTGACGAATCTTTTTTTGCAGAGCCCGGTTGCTTTTCACTTTTTGTTCGCTATTTGTTATCGCTATGACCCAACATCAGCATCGCCTCATACGAATAGGTTGACCCCCGCCACCGCGATGACCGCAGTGACGTCCAACCCTTTTTGACCGAGGATGCCATGGGAATTGCCAAGCAGGCCGCAATCTTGCGCGCCGCCAGAAACTCCGCGTCGATCAGAAGCTATCACCCTGCTGGCACCGTTAAGTGCGACGGCGTGCGCCTGTTCCGCTCTCAGGCGGCCAGGGATGTAGGCTGCATTCTCGATGTGAACCCTTCGGTCACCGCTTGGCGATGCATGCCGTCCCCGTTCGGCGCTGACGGGATCGCCCATGTTCCCGATTTCCAGGTCTTCGACGAGGACGGTGCCACCCTCTATCTGGACGCCCCCGATCGGGTTGTGTCAGTCGATGCCACGGCCATCGCGGCGGAAGCCAGGCGTATCGGCGCTCACTACAAACTGCTCGATCGTTCCGAAATCTACGATGGCTTCAGGCTGCGCAACGCGCGGGACCTGTTGCGCTATGCCGCCCATGTCACCCCTCTCGGGGATAGGGTCCGCCTGCTGGCCGCGCTCGACGAACACGGCTCCCTGCCGCTCGCGGAATGTCTCAAGGCATTCCAGGAAACGAAGCCCGTCCCGGGCATCGCATCTCTCATTCTCCATGGCTTTGTCGAAGTCGATCTCGACGAGGTACCGCTCGGCCCCGAAACGGCCGTCAGACGGATATCGCGGTGACGTCATCGCCGCCGCCGTCCCGTCGCCTATGGAGAAGCTCTCAATGTCCTACAGATTAGCCAACCGGCCGAAATCGCCGCCACACCTCACGATCGCGGTCGCGCAATGCGGCGTCCGCGCAGCTCTCAGGCCTTTCCTTCGCCGCTGGAGACTGGCCTTCATCGCAGTGCTCGTCACTCCGGAGAATACAGCCGACTACTATCGCCGCGCCGTCTCCAGCCTCATCGACGACCCGACGAATGTCGATGAGTTCGGGAACGATGCCGCCATCGTGTTCACCGTTGCGGAAGCCTCGATCGACCCGCGCACTGTCTTCGATCGCATCAAGAATGCACGCCAAGTCGTCGTGGTAACTGAAAGCCGCGACTACCTCCCGACCGACTTCATCGCGGGTGCCGATCTGGTGGCGGACATCGCAAGCCCGACACCCGAGCATTTCATCGCGGCCGCGAGGGAGGCAAAAATGCCAGGAATGACCCTTGCACATGCCGAGTACTTATCGACGAAATCGTTGGATGCCATCCTGGCGGGGGTCAGACCGACACGGCCGCTGATGAGCTCAGTGCGACAGATGAAGCGCATGGAAGCACAGGCGGCAAAGCCGAAGCCCGGACCGGCGAAACCCACCCCGCTGGGTCTCGCCGACATGCATGGCTACGGCAAGGCCAAGGACTGGGGCCTCCAGCTTGCCGCCGATCTCGATGCCTGGCGGGCGGGTGAGATCGCATGGGAAGACGTAGACCGCGGCGCACTGCTGTACGGTCCGCCAGGCTGCGGAAAGACCTCCTATGCAAGGGCTCTGGCAACGACCTGCAATGTCCACCTGATCGTGGCCTCGGCCGCGCGGTGGCAGGCGCAGGGACATCTCGGCGATTACCTCAAGGCGATGAGAACGGCCTTCAAAGACGCCAGGAAGCACTCGCCGAGCCCGCTCTTCATCGACGAATTCGACTCCTTCGGCGACCGCGAAAGCCCGACCTCCGATGACCATCATCGCGACTATCGTCGGCAGATCATCAACGGCCTGCTGGAATGCCTTGACCCATCCGAGGGCCGCGACGGTGTCGTGGTGATCGGAGCCACGAACAATCCCGACGGCATCGACCCCGCCCTGCTTAGATCGGGACGGCTTGAAACAATGATCGAAATCCCGCTCCCGGACGCGGCCGCCAGACTGGGCATCCTGCACCAGCACCTGAAAGGCCAGAAGATCGAGGGCGATCTCGGAAAGGTCGTTTCAACGACGCGGTCGTGGTCAGGTGCCGACATCGAGAAGCTCGCCCGTGACGTCCGTCGTCTCGCACGCCGACGTCGTTGCGCCATCACCGACAGCCTGCTTCTGGAGGTGATGCCCAAGCGATACGTCATGACGGACGACGAACTTCGACACGCTGCCGTTCACGAGGCCGGACACGCCATGGTCGGCGTATTGCTTGCCTGCGACGTGCTGATCGGTGTCCACATCGAGCGAGACGTTGCGGTTGGCGGTGCGCGACAGAGTGCCGGTCGCGCCAGTTTCGAACCTGCCGATGGCATCATCAGGACGTCCGTCCATTATGACGACAGGATCGCCATGCTCCTCGGCGGGATCGCGGCGGAGACCGTCGTGTTCGGCGCTTACGCCGACGGCGCGGGAGGAGCGCGTGCCTCTGACCTTGCCCTCGCCACGGATTTAGCCACGCGCGCGGAGCGCCATTATGGGCTTGGCGCGACGCTGTCGGTGGAACTCGGGCACGGCAGTCATCCGCTGGAGAGCATCCGCAAACGCGATCCCGAGCTTCGGCGGCTGGTCGAATGCCGCCTTCGCCAGCAGTTCGACCGTGCGGTCCGGATTCTGACGGAAAGACGCACCGATCTCGATGGCCTGGTAAATCGCCTCGTAGCCCATGGACACGTCACAGGCGACGAGGTTCGGGCGATGCTGTCGAAAGGCTCCAGAGACACCGCATCCGTCGCCCCTTGACGGCTAGCGGGCGGTGCCGAGCCTCGTCTCCGGAGGCTCGGCACCGAAAAAGTTAATAAAGCACGCGTAAGCGGTCCAGACTTTAAGAAGCTGTTAACTTCTGACGCGTAGGTAGCCGGTCCGGCCGAGGTGCACCATAACAGTGCACCATAGCTCAAGACCAAAACGCCCTGTTATCGGGCGGCACGAAAACGGAGAAGCGAAATGCTCATACTACGAATAGGAGGTTTTGACTTCTCCGAACGAGGCTAGTCCTCTTTGTGAAAAGGCATCTCCTCCAGCCAATCTTGTGTGTCGCGTAGTGACAAGATGGAAGGAGCCGAGCTTGAACATCACCCAGACCGTCGCGCGCAACATCGCGCTCAAGAAGGCCGGACTCGGCTTTGTCGTAGACCATCGCCGTTCTGCGGTGCCTGCGTCCGCATCCTTGCGCCATTACGAGTCGCCTGTTCTCCAGCTCAGGGTGAAGCACGGCCGTACTGAGCCAGGGGGCTGTAAAATATCGCGGCGGTTCTGACGCCAGTCAGAACCGCGACATTCCCCTTTACTGGAACGAGCCGACCGAAGGACATGCCACGCGACGTCCCGCGCTTCGCCAGGCGAAGACCGCGCGCGGCTTCACGATCTTCAACGGCACCGTGGTTTTCCACGAAAGCGAGCTTGAGCACCGTGTCTCGACGGTCATCCAGGCGCGTCCCGACGTGCGCGAACTCCATTCGCAGTTCCCCGTTCTGCCTTTCGCAGACGACGATGGCGTGATCCACGACCACACCTTCGATTACTATGTGGTCTTCGGCGACGGCTACCGCGTCGCCGTCGCGGTCAAGCACGCACGCAAGCGGTCGCAAATCCTCGACATGTTCGACCGTATCGCACGGCATGACTACTCTCATGTCGCGGACGACCTGCGTCTCATGACGGAAGAGGATGCGACCTACGAGGCGTTCTACAACGCCCACGACATCCTGCGCGCCCGGGAGCATTTCGACGAGGTCGAGTACGAAGCCGCGCGATCCATCGCCAGGCGTCTCGTCGGACGCTTCCGCTTCGCCGAACTCCTGCGCGGATGCCGCCACGTCGGAGCGCGACGCGATGCGGTGTGGCAACTCATCGACCGTGGCGAGCTTGTCCCGCTCGGCCCCGGACGAATTTCCGAGCTGAGCTGGCTTACCGCGCCCTCCTGATCCCCTCTCCAAGACCGCCCTATCGTTTTCAACGGAGCATAGAGATTGCCATGCCTAACTACGCCCTGCCTGCCCGCGTTCACCACCACTCGATCGTGGAGCTGGACGACACCGACCGCTTTACGACTGGCGGACAGAACTACATTCCGGTGCGCGACGACGGTGACGGCTACGTGATGCGTCACGAGGACGATGGCCGTGAGATTTTCATGGCTCACGCGGAAATGCATCGTCTGCTGACGGAGAAGCGAGCGACCATCCACTACGGATACAGCAGCGTTCCCCAACAGAGGCTGCGCCTCATTTGGGGCGATGAGACCTTCGAAGGCCTTGATCCCGAAAAGCGCGTTCTGCCCAGTTTCCGCGAGAAGCTCATCCTGCGCTACGAGGACGAGTGCATCAAGGCGGGCAAGGCTATCCCGCGTTCGGAAGCGGAACTCCAGCATCGCCTCGATGAATGGGCTGAAGAAATTCTCGGTGCCAAAAAGGGAAAGCGACGCAGACGCAGCGATCAGAAAATCACCTCGTTCGGGGCACCGACCGTGCGCCAGTTCAATCGGGACTATGCCGAATACATGAGGTGCGGCAGGCAGACGCTGGCGCTCGCCCATCGCCATCATGGTCCTGGCAAGCGCCTCTTTATGAGCTGCCCCGACAGCATGGCGATCGCCCACCGCGGCGCGCGCCGCTACCTGTCGCGAAAGAAGCCCACCAAGGCCGACTGTTACCTGCAGTATCGGGCCGAACTCTACGAGATCAACCAGTCGAGGACGACGAAGCTTCACCAGGTTTCCAGAACCAAGTTCGAGTCCATGATCAATCGGTTCGACGAGTTCGAGAAGGACGCGAGCCGCAACGGCGAGAAGTGGGCCATCGACAAGTATGCGAGGAACCTTCGGACCTACGACATCCTCGCCCCCGGCCAGCGGGTCGAGATCGACGAGGTGAATGTCGATCTCATGACGCTTCTCGTGGAGACCGGCCTGTACGAAGGCCTGCCCGAGTGGGTGCGCAAGAACATCCCGAAGGTGCGTATCTGGTTCGTGGCGGCGATCGATGTGGCGACACGCTATGTCCTCGCCTTCAGGGCGACATTCAATCCGACCGCGAATGCCGCAATCTCGGCGCTTCGCATGATCATGTCGGACAAGCGCCTCCTTTCGCAGTCGGTCGGTGCGAAGACGCCATGGATCGGTATGCTGAGACCGAAGGAAGTCTATTCGGATAACGGATCGGCGTTCATCTCCGAGCGTACTCGCGCCGTCTTGAAGGCCGCGCTTATCGGCACGACCTGTCCTCCCGCAGGCGACCCTGCGCGCCGTCCGTTCATCGAGAGCCTTTTCCACTCGATCGGTCCGATGATCGCCAACTACTTCGACGGCCGCACGTTCGGTTCGATTGCCGAGAAGGGCGATTACAAACCGGAGGATTTCGCCTCCGTGGACACGGACGAGTTCGTCCGGATGTTCACCTATGCGGTCTGCGACATCTACCACAACAAGCCGCATGCCTCGCTCGGCGGCAACTCCCCGCACAACGCCTGGGTCCGCGCCACGCAGGAATATCGGGTCAGGTACGTCCCGTCGGACGAAGAGATGCTCCAGATTTTCGGGGAGTCCGCAACCCGGACGATCTCCGACGACGGCATCACGTACAAGGGCGTCACCTACGGAAGCGACGAACTCAACGTCCAGCGCATGCGCCACGGCAAGAAAGAGTTCGAGATCAAGGCCGATCCGGAAAACGTCCGCTGGATTGCCGTGAAAGGCGACGAGGGCTGGTTCACCGTTGAGAACACCGTGGGTCTCAACGATGACATCACGCTCGCGGAGTGGATGGCCGCGCGAAAGGAAGAACTCGCGCACAATGCCACGGAAGCCGAGGACGGCATGGCGGCGATGTACGAGGCCGTCAACAGGCTGCGGCGTGCGGGTGAGAACGCGACCATCCGCGCCCAGCTGAACCCTGCGATCCCCGACGCGGAAGAGCATGAGCGCATGGAGCGTGAAGTCATGCGTGGCTGGAAGGCAGGCACGCGACGTTCTGAACCCTTGCCCGAACTCGTCTCGGAGATGTCGCCACCTGCTGACCCTCTCCGCCGCCCGTCAAAGCGCGCCTTGCCGATCGGCCAACCGAAATCCGCGGACTCGGTAACCGCTCATGCGACCGAGGAAAGCCCTCCCTCGCAGGTTACACCCCTCCCTTCCACTCTCGACTACAACGAGGACGACTGACATGACCGACACCAATCACATCGATCCGGCCGAGTTCGCCGCCATCAAGGCCAGGATTCGCGCCGACTATCTGACGACGGGTCGTGACGCGAAGCTGGCGTCATATCTGCGGGAGATGACCATCAACGTCGAAGACTGCGTGTCGGGTGAAGGCTCCAAGCGGCGCGCCCTTTTCGTGATCGGGGAGTCCGGAAGCGGAAAGACCCGATCGCTCCAGTATCATTTCGCGACGATGCCGGAATTTCGTCCCTATCGAAACGAATACGGGGAAACCGTATCGCCTGTCCTGAGCATCGATGCGCCTCGGCCTTGCAACACCAAGGCGCTGGCAATCACGATCCTCACGGCGATGGGATTGCCCACCCGGGAACGCATGACTGAGCACGCGCTCTTTAGCGTCCTCAAGGCCCAGCTCCGCGAGCGTGGGGTCAAGTACCTCCATGTGGATGAGATGCAACATGTCATGCGGCACAACACGCCCACCGCGATCCGCCAGGTCCAGGACACGCTCAAGAGCCTTGTCCAGATCGATGATTGGCCGTTGCACACGATCTATTCCGGCGTTCCTGAGCTCGCCGCGTTGCTGAGGGGTGACCCCCAGCTTGCCAACCGCTCCCGTGTCCTGAGGTACGACGCTCTCAGCTGCCCAGCGGATGCGAAATGGATTGAGAGCATCCTCCTGAAGGTGGCGAACGAAGGATGCGGCTTGACCCTGTCGGCAGAACTTCTTGAGGGGGATTTCTCCGAAAAGCTCTGCCGCGCTGGTAACGGCGCATACGGATCGATGATCGCGATGGTGCAGGAGGCCTGCTTTCGCGCGCTCGAACGGGGCCGCAAGTCGGTTTCGATCAAGGAATTTGCCCGCAACTACGAGCGTGACACGGGTTGTATGCCCCGAGACAACATCTTCAGCGCCGCCCGCTGGCGTGAGCTCGTACCCGGTCACGCCCTGGCAGACCTCGCTCCCGAAACCGCCCGGCGCAAGAAAGGAAAGTCCCGATGAAGCTCCCTGTCTCTATTCCGCTTCACGATGGCGAAACGCCGCTTGGTTTCGTTTCCCGCCTCGCTTCCGCGAACGGCTACGCTTCCATGGGAGCATTCCTCGATTGCACCGAAACGACCGCTCTCTCGATCGCCCGCGGTAGCGCCGACGCAATGAGGCTTCTGGGAGCTTGGTCCGGGGAGGACTACGAAAGGCTGGCCAAGTTCGCGATCCGGAACGCAGATGGAAGGCTGTGCTTCGGACTGGGGAATGCCGTTTTCGGCCGCGATCATCGCCGCGGCAACGCACACCGCTTTTGTATCCAGTGCGTTCGCGACGACTTTCGGTGCGAGGCAGGGCGCAAGGTCTCGCGCCCGTACGTCCGAGCCTGGTGGGAAACGAGAGCAATCAAGACATGCCCGATCCACGGCACATGGATCACCGAGGTAGCACGCGAAAACAACGAGGATGACTTCACCCTTTTCGTTCGCTCCAACGAGCATCTGCTTACCGACGACAACAGGGTCCAGGGGAACGGCGTGCCGAGGGAATTGGACCGCTACCTGATCGGGAGAATTCGAGGTGAAGCCTCCAATCCTTTCCTCGACTGCTTCGAGGCCTATGTCGTCGCGGGGCTCTCGAAATATTTCGGCCGCTTCCTGCGTCGCTATCGCGGCCCGGAGGCGTCTGACGATCCAGAGCGCGGGTTCAACGCCGTGAAGCAGGGCGAAGCGCATATTCGGGCAGTGGTATCGGACCTCATCCTGGGAGAAAGCGCCGCGTTGGAGGATGAGGCCGCACCCATGGAGCCTATCCCGCGCTGGCTTCGACGCAATCTCGATGCCCCGGCCTACGCGCCCCTCATTGAGCTATTTCAAGACCTGGCGGAAAGGACCATGCCGCTGGGCGAAGGCGATGTCTGCATTCTGCCTACGCGCAAGCGCTACCGCCATACCGTGCGGTCGGCGAGTGTGGAATATGGCTTGATGGAGCCACGCGTCACGGAACTCATGACGAAAGCCGGCCTCCTGGAGCCTCAGGTGACAACCAAGGTGAAGCCGTCGTTCGACGCGGAACTGGCAAGGCCCATCCTTGAAGCAGCCCGCGACACCTTGTCCCTCACCGAGGCGGCATCCCTGCTCGGCTTGAGCGGGCCAAGGGTGAATGAAGTTATCGATGCTGGCCTTCTGCCACGCGTCGAGGCGGATCGTGGCGATTTGCGCAACTACACCCGGATCAGCAGACAGGACCTCCTTGATTTTCAGACGCGCCTGTTTGAACGATCTAAGGTCCGCGCCAACCTTGATGGCTTCTTGGCCATCTTGAAAGCGGCGCACAGGTGCAATTGCCAATTGCTCGACCTGATCGAAATGGTTCTTCAGGGGACCATCAAGGGAGTTGCCCGAACTGGCGACACTCTGAGCCTGTCCAACCTTTTCGTAGACTTGAAAGAGGCTCAGGACGCACGGCGCGCTTTGGCGATCGAGGAAATCGGCAATCAACTGTTGAGCGTTGCGGATGTCGCCGCCTTGATGAAAACCACCCAGGTGAAGGTTTACGCTCTTGTGGCAGATGGCATCCTTCCGTCGGTCAGGAAGCTCAACCCGTCAACCCGTCGGATGCAGTCGTTAATCGAACCTGATGCTCTTGATACCTTCCGGCGGCACCATCTGTCCGTAGCTGAAATTGCATTGATCTACGGGACCCGTGCCGACTTGATCGCCCAACGCATGGAGCTGATCGGGGTTGAGCCGAGCTTTGATCCGGGTGGTCGATCAGGAAGATATTATCGGCGGCGCGACCTCGACAGGTTCACGTTCGACCCGCTGGCGGCCTAATATCGCCACCAAAATTCGACGTTTAAAGGCTCCGGTTTCGGAGCCTTTTTTATTGGCCAGCGGTCAGTAGAGGCAATTCAGGGACATAGCAATTAAAACGTCAGGGACACATTAACTTGATCACCGTGAAAAAACGCAATGAAATCAGGGGAGACACAGCGGTCTAGGGACAAACCAATTAAACCGCCCCAAGGGTTGCACTCAGGCCGTTGTACGGCATGATGGTTCCATGCCACGCCGGCGGGTGCTTCTCTTTTTGACGTCGGCCTCAAAGGGAGGACATGCCATGGCATCACGACCCCCGGGCAAGACCAGCGAAGAAATCGCAATCGTCGAACGCGCCGTCAGACGCATCTGCGGCCGCAGACGACTGAACAGTCACCAGGAAGAAAATGCCGCTGCGCTTGTGACCTATCTGGTTAAGAGCGGCATTCGCGATGAGGACGAAATCGTCGAATTTGCCAGGATTGCCAACGGCAAGCGGTATGATCCAAGCAATGGCAGTTTCCTGGAACCGTGAGAGCAGCCGGCGCCTTCCGCGGCGCCCGCCGAACGGTCGCGTATCCGCCGCTTCGTCCTTCCGGTAGAGTTGGCGTGTCGCGCCATAACGATTGTAGCGGTCCTCTCCGCTCAAGCGGCTTTGGCCGATGACGGCATGGGCAATGGCGCCACCAGGAAGAACGGGGCCCATCATGACGACGAAAAGCCAGAGAAAATCCAACATGCTGTGTGCTTTCATGGCCATAAGGTGTCATGGGGCAACCCAAAGCAGCGACCACGGTTCCTCTTGCCGCAGGTCAGTCGCGCTTGTCGTCGATGGCAGCTTGCAGATCCTTCGCCCGCTCGATCAGACGCGTCGGCACCTTTTCACGTAGCAGTTCCGCCATCAGCAGGTCGAGCTTGTCACGCACGATCCCGCCGGTGCGGTCTCGCCGGCCCTGCATGGACATCGCCTCTGATTTCGCCATTGGCCGGCCTCCTGCTCAAAATCCTGGACGTTTGTTGGGTTGTCTAAGAGTTCATACGGCGCGCCGTTTGAACCGGATCAAACAGAATCCTGGATTGCCCCGTCACGAGGCGGAGGAAAAGCCATCTTCGACTTCGGGAAAGGCGGCGAACAACGCTACATGATCATCGTAGTCCAGCGGCGCCGCCCGCAAGACAACGCTGATGTTGTCCGACACATCCACCCGCTCCTCATGTTCGAGCTCCACACGGTTTCCGGATGCCAGAAGCAGCGTCGCGCACCGCTCGAAGCCCTGACGGATGAGCCAGTCTCGCGGCGCCAGCGCCTCGACCGTCACGCGGTAGCATCCTTCGGTTTGCTCCACCGCAACGTGATAGGCCATCGGCGACAGAAGCTCACCGATTAGGAGCTGCCCGGTGGCGCCGGAATTCTGCACGTGAGTCATGGAGTTACCTTTCCTGGTTCAGGCATTGCTCTGGCAGGTAACCCTTTGTTGCCTGTCTGGTTCCCTTTCAGAAAGTTGCGCATCCGCCGGAACTACACCCCTGACGAGGCGTTTTCCGCAGAAGATTAGCTTGGAGGAAAACCCGAGAGGACATGACGATGGGCAGTGCAGGCGGGATCACCGAGCATGGCAGGACAAGGCGATGGATCGAGATCCGCGCTGGCCGGTCGTCAGGCATCAAGGAGAGTGGGACCATTGCGGAATGGTCGAGGATTTCAGGAACCAAGCAAATCGGGACGCGTTGTCGATAGGCCTGGTATTGCAGACATGGAGGATGGCGATCTTGACGACCCCTAGAGCCGAGCTTGCCGCACAGTCTGAGGTGGTTGAACTCATTCCGGCCTTGCGTGCCTTCGCACGAACCTTCTGCCAGACCCCCGAGGAGGCCGACGACCTGGTTCAGGAAACGCTGACCAAGGCTTTGGCGAACCTTGACAAGTTCGAGCCGGGAACGCGACTGAAATCCTGGTTGTTCACCATCATGCGCAACACGTTCTGCACCCGCTTCAAGAAAAGCAGCAGGGAGACTGTGGGCCTGCCAGACGCAATCACCGCCCGCCTGACAACCGAAGCCAGTCAGGAATGGACAGTCCAGGCCGACGAGGTGCGCCGCGCGTTGAACCGCCTGCCCGAACATCATCGTGAAATGCTGGTGCTGATCGTCATGCTGGGCGAACGTTACGAGGATGCGGCCGAGATCTGCGGCTGTGCTGTCGGCACGGTCAAGAGCCGGCTGAGCCGGGCTCGTCAGCAGTTGCGCCGCGAACTGGACGAAACGGGAACGGACAGCCCGATCGGGTAAGGCCGTCAGCCAGCACCCACCGTTTCGAGGCTCGCCATATAGCCGGTCTGGGAAAAGCTGGGTGCTCGCCCCGATCAGGGGAAGGACCGGATATCCCATAGATATGACAATAACCACCGGATCATAGGCATGAGGCCGTATTGGTACGGCCGAGTACAGAATCGGCACCCAAGACGAGCGACATACCTCTCGATAGCTCAGCAGAATGGAGCAACAGCTTCCTAAACCGTAGGTCAGGGGTTCGAACCCTTCCGAGAAGCCAACGCCTCAACTTTTGGGCGCCACATACAAAATTGCCATCTTCGTGGAAGAGAGTAGTAATGAGGCCTCTTGCTAGACATTTCGCGCTAAAGCTACAATCGATCTGCATCGCGTTTTTTTTCAGATCGATCGAGAGTTTTATGAGTCTAACCCATCTGAGAGATGAATGCCATGAGAGGATTGCAGACCTTTCATCCGCAACGATATTGCGTCATGTGAAGAATATCCTTGAATATGACGATATTGTTTTAATTGTCGGTAGCGCTGTATCTATATTTGGTCCAACTGGAATGCCTAGCGGTATCCAGGTTACCAGTTCGTTGGCGCGGCATTTTTCATTTGGTCTTTCAGATAAATTAATCATTGAATCCGAGATAAAGAAAGCCGCATTTGAAACTATCTTCCAATGCTGCCCTGACAGAGCGTACATTGAGAATTTGTTCGTTGAACTATACGATAAGACAACCCCGAATATTATTCATAAATCAATATCAAATTTACGTAACGATCGCCCATATGATATAATTACACCAAACTACGACCGATGTATCGAACTTTCATCTGAAAAATGGAATGTTATTGTAAGCCAATGTGATTATAGTGATCGTAGCGAAAATTATAGACTGTTTAAATTACATGGATCTATAAATTTCCCGGATACAATGATATTTACGATCAATGCGGAGTCCCCGCTTGAAGGGTGGAAACGCGATCTATTTAATGAAATAACTAATGGAAAGACCCTCATAATTGTTGGGTATTCTGGACTTGACTTTGAAATATGCCCCGCAATTCTATCTTCTTCAGCGAAGGCTATTCTGTGGAATTTTCGTTCAAATATTAGCTCACTAGAATTTCCCTCACAGAATGCTTCACATATTTTTAAGAATGACGATCGATGCTTGGCCATTTTAGGAGATATGCGCAGCCTTTTCTCTGTAAAGGCTGATGTTTCTTTCGGCGAAAGCCAAGTGATAATTGATAATTTTTTTAAGAAGCTGCCAACGAACATATATTCAACTTGGCGTGTTCGATTGCTCGATTCACTCGGCCTATGCTGGCAAGCCAAAAAGGCTCTTGAGTTGGACAGAGAGAACATTGACGAGCGAGATGCCCTGCAGATAGAAATCGGAATTGACTACCGTTTCGGTCTTTATATTGACTCTGCAAGAAAGTGCATCGAAGAGTCGCGCCGATTTCTGAGTGGGTTTCATTCTCAGGTCTATGGTTATTCTGGTGCTGCCTTTAGATATCGAAACTATGGCGACCATCGCACAGCAAGAGCGCTTTATGGTAAGGCAATCAGAGCTTGGCTCAGGCTGGACAGCAAGCAACGTGCCGAAACTAGGCTTAGCCTTCTTTGGTTAGGAACATTGATAAGGCTTAAAGATCCAAGGAAGCAATCAAAAGCACTAAGGCTTGCGCAGGAGATGGCCATACTTTGCCTTAAGAAGGGGCAGTGGGGTCAATACTACTTGGTACAGCCACTACTGAAAAGACACGACATCGATATAGCCGCAAGAGTTGGGATAAATGCCCCTCTGCTACCGGCTCAACAAGGTTTCTTGCATATTGGCAATCTATCATCACGAATTGACGATTCCACGTATGCGATGAAGGATACACGACCTAGCAAATTTGTCATTCTGAAACTCTTAGCGAGAGCAAAGAAGGCAAAATTGTATCCAAATCTCTGGAAGTGCGCGCTTGGTGGGATGATATATTCAAAAAATACAAATTTCCATTTTCAATTCAAGCTCATGATATTATTTTTGATTGGAATTTGCAGATGTCAATACTCAATGAGAACAAAATTTATTTCAATATCGGTTGCGTTGCTGTCATTCATAGGTATTACTAGGATATACAGCAGATTGAGGCCAAGCAGCGACTTCTTCCGGAGGCTTACGTAGTGGAATTCACGTCACTTTATAATTCTTAGGTGACGAGTTCCACTCCTCTGGGCCATTTGGACTAAATCGGTAAAATGAAGGCAGCTCGTGCGGCATCGTAAACTTAACCGCAAAGAGATCGCGAAGACTACGGCAACCAAGTTGTTCCCGTAAGGCAGCGAAGCGTCACTGTAAAAGATGCCGAAGTAACCCTGTCCGGCCACGTGACTGACCGCTGGGAAAAGCGGCGGACGGAAGACTGCGCCGAACGCGCAAGCGGCGTAACCCATGTGCAGAACAACCTTCGCGTCCGGATTTCGGGCGAAGGCAGCGTGATAACGAAGGCTTGAGAGCAGAGGCCCTCAGCCGCGAAGCGCGCGCAAGGCATTGAGGATGACCGCAACGTCGATCACCTCCTGCAAAAGCGCACCCTGAACCGGTGTGAGATACCCGAAGGCGGCCATCACCATGGCGCCGCCCGAGAGGACAAGGCCGGCAATCGCACTTTGCCGGGCGATATTGCGGGACCTCCTGGCGATGCCGCAGGCAAGCGGCAGGCGTGACAGATCGTCCGCCAGCAGCACCACATCCGCCGCCTCCGACGAGGCCGCCGAGCCGCGCGCACCGATTGCCACGCCGACATCGGCCAGCGCCAGTGCCGGGGCATCATTGACCCCGTCTCCCACCATCATCACCACGCCAGACGTGCGCTCCCGGCGAATGAGCCCGACCTTGTCTTCCGGCGCGAGGTCGCCTGCGACGGCATCGAGGCCGAGACTGGCCGAGGCCTTTTCCGCCACATCGGTGCGGTCGCCGGAGGCCATGACGATGCGGCGCACCCCGCCGGCTCGGAAAGCACTGATCGTGTCACCGGCGTCCGCACGAATGGGATCGGACAGGAGAATAAGGCCGGCGGCCCGACCATCGATCCCGACGGCAACCACCGCCGTTCCGCTGTCGATGCCGGCTCTGGCAAAGTCTTCGCCGGCCAGCAGCTGCGAGCGGACATAACCACTGCCGCCGAGCACCACCTTGACGCCTGCGACCTGGCCGGACAGCCCCCGCCCCGCCTCTTCGATGACGCCCTGCGGCAGGATGAGACCAAGGCCACGCCCGGTGGCGGCGCGCACCAGCGCTTCTGCCGCGACATGTCCGGAGGCCTGATCGAGCGAGGCTGCCAGTGCCAGCACCTGATCAGACGTGAAGCCCGGCTGCGGTCTGACCTCCGACACTTCAGGCCGTGCGGAGGTCACGGTCCCGGTCTTGTCGACAACCACGGTGGTAACCGCAGCCAGCGCCTCCAGCGCACCGGCCGTCTTGACCAGCACACCATGGGAAGCGGCGCGCGACATGCCGGCAATGACGGCCACGGGCACGGCGAGGATCAGCGGACAGGGGGTGGCGACCACGAGAACGGCGAGCGCCCGCGTCGCCTCGCCGCTCCACCACCAGGCGCCGCCGGCAAGCAGCAGCGTGATGCCGAGAAAGACCAGGGCATAACGATCCGCCAGACGCGCCATCGGCGCCCGGCTGGCCTGCGCCTGCTCGACGAGGCGAACGATGCCGGCATAGGTGCTCTCTCTGGATTCGCGCAGCACCAGCAGATCGAAGGCATCGCCCAGCACGGTACAACCGCTCGGCACTTCATGGCCCATCTGAATGGGCACGGGCAGCGATTCCCCCGTCAGCGCCGAGAGATCGAGAACGGCGGTTGCTGCCAGCAGACGCCCGTCGACCGGCACGACCTCGCCCTTGCGCACCAGGATCCGGTCCTGCGGCTTGAGCGCCTCGATCGGCACGCTTTCCAGCGTCTCGCCGCGATAGCGCATGGCCGTGCGCGAGACACGACCGAGCAGCACCGTCATGTCGCGCCGCGCACGCCCCTCGGCAAAGCTCTCGAGCAACTGGCCACCGGCATACATCACGGCAACGATGGCGGCAGCGAGATTTTCCCCCAGGGCCAGGCCAACGCCGATCGACAGGGCCGCGATTGCATCAACGCCCATCCGGCCGTTGAGAAGCGCCCGCAGGATATCGATGACGAGGACGATGAAGACGGAACCGGCCCCGACCAGCCAGACCTGACGGGCAAGCTCGGGATAATCCGTCAAGGCAAGAATGCCGCCGCCGGCAAGACAGAGAAAGGCAAGCGCCGCGAGCAGGACGGGCAGGCTCTCACGCAAACGTGTCGACTGCAAAATGTCCGGCATTCTCACATTCCCGCCCGGGCTGGCGAGGGGTCGGCAGCGACCTCTCTTGCTGGTCTTCCCTTTCCCTTGTAGAGCCTTCTGAGCATGAAGCAATCGGACGTAAGCAGCATGATCGACAGTGCCCGGCCCCGCCGCCTTTCAATCCTCGGCTCGACCGGCTCGATCGGCGTCAACACGCTCGATGTCATCGCGCAGCTCGGTGGCCGCGACAGCTTCGAGGTCATGGCGCTGACCGGCAACGGCAATCTCGACCTGCTCGCCGAACAGGCCCGCCGCACGGGCGCGAAGCTCGCCGTCACTGCCGACGAAAGCCAGTATATGGCATTGAAGGACCTGCTGGCGGGCTCCGGCACGGATGTCGCAGCCGGCGCAAGCGGGCTGGAAGAAGCCGCCGACATGGATGCCGGCTGGGTGATGGCGGCCATCGTTGGCACCGCCGGCCTCGCCCCCACCCTGAAGGCTGCCGCCCGCGGCGCCGATATAGCACTTGCCAACAAGGAATGTCTCGTCTCCGCCGGCCACCTCTTCGTCGAGGCGGTGAAAAAGGGCGGCGGACAGCTGATCCCCGTCGACAGCGAACATTCGGCGATCTTCCAGTGTCTGGAAGCCGATCAGCGCCACGCGCTGGAGCGCATCGTGCTGACCGCGTCCGGCGGCCCCTTCCGCACCTATAGTCGCGAGCAGATGGCAAATGTCACGGTGCAGACGGCCCGTACCCATCCCAACTGGTCGATGGGCCTGAAGATCTCCGTCGGCAGCGCCTCGATGTTCAACAAGGCGCTGGAGATGATCGAGGCCAAGCACCTCTTCGACGTCCGCCCCGACCAGATCGAGGTCGTCGTGCATCCCCAGTCGATCATTCATTCCATGGTCGGTTATACCGACGGCTCGGTCATCGCCCAGCTCGGCGTGCCGGACATGCGCACCGCCATCGGCTATGCCCTGACCTATCCGAAACGCCCGGCCCTGAATGTCGACCGGCTGGATTTCGCCAAGCTCGCAAGGCTCGATTTCGAGGCACCGGACGAGACGCGTTTTCCGGCAATCCGACTTGCCCGCACGGCTCTGGAACGCGGTGGGCTGCAGGGTGCAATCCTCAACGCCGCCGAAGAGATCGCCTTCAATGCCTTTGTCGAGGACAAGATCCGCTTCCTCGACATGGCCGAGGTGGTTGAGACGGTGATGGACGCGATGATCGAAGGCGTGCCCGCAAACACGATCGATGACGTGTTCACCGCAGATCGCGCGGCGAGGCGTAAGGCGGCAGAGGTTATCGCTGCCAGATAGGCAACACCTCAGCTGTCATAGACAGCCGCCCGCAGCATTTCCGGATAGGCACCCGTGCAGCCTTCCAGCGCATTGTTGGTGAGGCTGACCACGGTGAGCCGCTCGGCTGGATCGATGAACCAGGTATTGCCATAGACGCCGCCCCACTGGATCGCCCCCTTGGGCAGGGATGTCATCGCTGCGGCCGGATCGACAACGAGGCCGCCAACAAAGGTGAAGCGGTAGCCAGGTTCACCCTCGATATCCCCGATCTGGTTCGAGAGTGCGGCCTTGGCAGTTTCCGGCTTCAGCAGCGAAGCTCCACCGCTGCACAGCATCTCCAGAAGCCTCATCACGTTCCCTGCGGTGCCAACCATCCCGGCGCCACCAGACTGAAAGGCTTTCGGGTTGAAGATCCGGCCGAGTGAAAAGACCGTGCGCCAGCGCTCTTCGTCACCGCTCACCCAAGGATCTGGCATCCGCACCGGGCGGTCAGGATGATCGGCGTAAGCAAACGCGAGGCGCTCCGGGTCCGTCACATGAAAACGGGCATCGGCCATGCCGAGCGGATCCGCAACATGGTGAACCACGGCCGCTTCCAGCGTGTCGCCATGCACGGCGGCGATGACACCGCCGAGAATGTCGGTGGCAAAGGAATAGGCCCAGCGACTGCCCGGCGCGAAGGCGAGTGGGATGGCATTATGCCGGCTGAAATTGTCTTCAAGGCTGAGATCCGTATTGCCGAGGCCGAGCGTCATGCGCTGTCCCTCGGGCAGAAGCTCCAGGGCCGGATCATAGAGCAGGCCGGATGTGTGGGTAAGGACATGGCGGATGGTGATCGCGCCTTCGCCCCCGTCCGGTGCCCTCGGTCTGAACCAGGGCAGATAGTGCGAGACGCGGTCGTCGAGCTTGAGCAGCCCCTTCTCGATCATCGCAAGGGCCGTCACCGCAACGATCGGCTTGGTGACGGAGGCATAGCGGAAGATTGTATCGAGACGGACAGGCACGCCGGCTTCGCGATCGGCAAAACCCGCGGCCTTTTCGAGGATCGGTTCACCGTCCTGGTACACCAGCACCACGGCGCCCGTGATGCGTTCTTCCTCGATCACCCTGTCGATCAGGGTATCCACGCGTTTGGCAATGCTCACGTTCTCAAAACCTCCCAAACAAAAATGCGGGCTCCGTTTCCGGAACCCGCATCTTTATGAAGGTCTGCTATGGCCCGATCAAGCCACCGCACGCGCAAGCGCGCAGCGCGACCAGAGCTGGTGCAGCGAACCGACCAGATGTTCGAGATCGGCATCCGAATGCAGCGGGGTGGGCGTGATGCGCAGCCGCTCGGTCTTTTTCGGGACCGTCGGATAGTTGATCGGCTGCACATAGATGGAACAGTTGTCGAGCAAGAGGTCGGAGATCCACTTGCACTTGGCAGCATCGCCGACGAGCACGGGTACGATATGACTCGGGTTCTGCACATGCGGAATGCCGGCCTTGTCGAGCATGAAGCGCAGGCGGCGCACGCGCTCCTGATGGGCAAAGCGCTCGACCTGGCTGGTCTTGAGATGGCGGATCGAGGCGACCGCACCGGCGGCAAGTGCCGGCGGCAATGCGGTCGTGAAGATGAAGCCCGAGGCGAACGAGCGGACGAAATCGCAAAGCGCGGTCGAAGCGGCGATATAGCCGCCCATGACGCCAAAGGCCTTGCCCAGCGTGCCTTCGATGATCGTCAGGCGATCCATCAGGCCTTCGCGTTCGGCGATGCCGCCACCATGGGCGCCGTACATGCCAACGGCGTGCACTTCGTCGAGATAGGTCATCGCGCCATACTTGTCGGCGAGATCACAGATTTCCTTGATCGGCGCAATGTCGCCATCCATCGAATAGACGGATTCAAACGCGATCATCTTCGGCGCCTTGGGATCAGCGGCAGCAAGCTTGGCTTCCAGATCCTTGACGTCATTGTGCTTCCAGATGACGCGCTCGGCCTTGGAATGGCGGATGCCTTCGATCATCGAGGCGTGGTTCAGGGCGTCGGAGAAGATGATCAGGCCGGGGATCTTGGCGCCGAGCGTGCCGAGCGCTGCCCAGTTCGAGACATAGCCCGAGGTGAAGATCAGCGCCGATTCCTTGCCGTGCAGATCTGCAAGCTCGCGCTCCAGCAGAACGTGATAGTGATTGGTGCCAGAGATATTCCGGGTGCCTCCCGCACCCGCGCCACAGTCATCGATCGCCTGCTTCATGGCGTCGATCACAAGCGGGTTCTGGCCCATGCCGAGATAGTCGTTGGAGCACCAGACGGTCACCTCCTGGGTGCCGTTTTCGGTGTAGCGGGTCGCGCGCGGAAAATTGCCACGCTGGCGTTCCAAATCAGCGAAGACGCGGTACCGGCCTTCCTCGTGAAGCCCCGCGAGCTGATCCTTGAAAAACGCCTCGAAATCCATGCCTAAACTCCAGTCTATGACACTCTTTTGTGTCTCTCCGGCGCCGGGGTCAACCCCGCCATTGTAAATTCATTCTAAACTGCGACAAATGGCGCGAACATTAGAACAGTTGCACATAGATACTAACGGTTTGTGCCGAAGCAAACTTGATCTGCGTCAAGCGCAGGAAAAAAGGACGGTCGAAGCCGTCCTTTTCCGTTTAAGCCGGAAAGCAAAGGCAATTACGCGGCCTGAACGGCGCGTTTCGCCATGACCCGGATCAGATTGGCCCGGTATTCCGCCGTGCAATGCAGGTCCGACATGAGGTCCGCCGAATCAATTTCGACATCTGCGACAGCCTCCGGTGACCAGTTGGCCGAGAGTGCGGCTTCAAGTCCGGCGTGGCGGAAGACGCCCGATGACCCGGCACCGGTCACGGCAACGCGCACGCCACCGGTTCCTTTCGAGACGAAGACACCGGTCATCGCATAACGCGAGGCCGGATTGGCGAACTTGGCATATCCCGCCTTTTCCGGAGCATCGAAGCGGATCGCCACGATGATCTCATCCTCGGCCAGCGCCGTCTCGAACAGGCCGACGAAGAAGTCGTCCGCCGCGATCTCGCGGGCATTGGTGACGACAGTCGCGCCAAGGCCGAGCACGGCTGCCGGATAATCCGCGGCCGGGTCGTCATTGGCGATCGAACCACCGATCGTGCCCATGTGCCGCACATGCGGATCGCCGATCATCGAGGCGAGGTTTGAGATCGCCGGGCAGACTGCGCGGATGGCCGCCGAAGACGCGACCTCCGCATGGGTGACGGCAGCGCCGATGGTGACACGGCGGCCGTCCACCTTAATGCCCTTGAGCGTGTCGATGTGCCTGAGATCGACAAGGTCCGACGGCTGGGCGAGGCGTTGCTTGAGCGCCGCGATCAGGGTCTGGCCGCCGGCAATGAACTTGCCATCCTCGGCACCGGACAAGAGCTTGCCGGCATCCTCGACGGAAGAGGCGCGGTGATAGCTGGTGGAATAGAGCTGCATGGTTCTCTCCTCCTTATTCGGCGGCCTGGCGGGCCGCATTGGCCTGGAGCGCGCTCCAGACGGCAAGCGGCGTCGCCGGCATGTTAAGGTTGTTGTTGCCGATCGCATCGGTGATCGCATTGATCAGCGCCGGCGGCGAACCGATGGCGCCGGCCTCGCCGCAGCCCTTGATGCCGAGCGGATTGCCCGGGCAAGGCGTGTTCTGGTGCGAGACATTGAAGGACGGCAGATCGTCGGCGCGCGGCATGGCATAATCCATGTAGCTCGCGGTCAGAAGCTGGCCGGTCTTCGGATCGTAATGCACGCCTTCGAGAAGCGCCTGACCAATGCCCTGGGCGATGCCGCCATGCACCTGGCCCTCGACGATCATCGGGTTGATGATGGTGCCGAAGTCGTCCACCGCGGTGAAGCGGTCGACCGTGACCTCGCCGGTCTGCTGGTCGATTTCGACCTCGCAGATGTAGGTACCGGCGGGTTAGGTGAAGTTGGTCGGATCGTAGAAGGCGGTTTCGTTCAGGCCCGGCTCCAGCTTGTCGAGCGGGTAGTTGTGCGGCACGTAGGCCGTCAGCGCCACCTGGCCGAACGGGATCTTCTTGTCGGTGCCGCGCACGGTGAATTCGCCGTTGGCGAAGTCGATGTCGGCATCACTCGCTTCCATCAGATGCGCCGCGATCAGGGTCTGGCCGCCGGCAATGAACTTGCCATCCTCGGC
>CALSAF010000027.1:0-36935 GCA_943372805.1 Rhizobium sp. Q54 | reverse complement strand
CGACGAAGCCCGATCGAGCGGCGGATCGAGCGGGGTCGCATAATGCCCGTTGGCATCCGGCTCGCGCAGGGAGAAGTCATGCGGCGACGGGATGTAGATCGCGCAGAGACCGCCGGCGAGCCCACCCTTTTTCGCACGCGGCGCATCGATGTGCCCGGCGCTGGTGCCGTTGCGGAATTCGGCCACGGGATTGCGGCCCTCGTTGCGGCTGCGCCAGAGACGCAGGAGGACATCGTTGTGGCCGTCGAAAACGAGATTCATCAAGGCAGATCCAGAAGTAACATCCGAGCCGGGAACCCGAACGGAGGAGAAGAGCGCAGAACAGCGGGACTGTTGCGGAATCGTTGGACCAAATCATGTCGCGCTTCAAGTCATGCAGCGATTTATCCCGCGCTGACCTCAGCAAGGGGCGGCATTCGCGCAAGCCAGTCGGTCGCGGCCTCGTAGGCCGCCGCAACGGATAGCACCGCCTGATCAGCACGCGGCCTCCCGATCAGCTGGAAGCCGTTGGGCAGGCCCGTCGTCGAGAAGCCTGCCGGCAGAGCCGCGACCGGCAGCCCTGCCATGCTGGGGCCGATGACGACCTCCATCCAGCGATGATAGGTATCCATGTGCTTGCCCGCGATCTCGCGCGGCCAGGGAATGTCGGCATCGAAGGGAAAGACCTGTGCAGCGGGTGCGATCAGGTAGTCGTAGGTCTCGAAGGCCTTCATGACAGCCTGATACCAGGCCGTCCGGACCGCCGAAGCCTCGTAGACGTCTGCCGCCTGGATGCGCACCCCGGAGCGAACCTCGTAGAGGATCTCCGGCTTCAGCGACCCGCGTCGACCGGGATCCTCGTAGAAGTCCCGCATGCTGCCGGCGGTGAAGTAGCTGCGCAAAGTCGTCCAGGCCCACCAGAGCCTGTTCATGTCGAAGTGGACCTTCATCGGCTCGACCGCAAACCCCAACCGTTCGAAGACACCGAGCGCCTTTTCGTTCAGATCGAGAACACCGGGCTCGAAGGGGAGATGCCCGCCGAAATCGCCGAGCCAGCCGATGCGGCCACCCTTGGCGGCAATCGCCCGGTCGAGCGCAACAGGCCGGCTTTCGAAAGAGGTGGGATCACGCGGATCAAAACCGGACTGGACATTGAGAAGCGTCACCACATCCTCGACGGAACGTCCCATCGGCCCGAGCGTCGCGAGCTGATTGAGATAGGCGTCCCGACCGGGAAGCGTGGGGATGCGCCCGAAGCTCGGGCGGAAGCCGACGACATTGTTGAAAGCGGCGGGATTGCGCAGTGAGCCCATCATATCGCTGCCATCGGCGACCGGGACAAGACGCGCGGCAAGTGCTGCCCCTGCCCCGCCGCTGGAGCCGCCTGCAGACCGGCTCAGGTCCCAGGGATTGCGTGTCACGCCGAAGACGGGATTGTAGCTATGCGATCCAAAGCCCCATTCCGGCGTATTGGTCTTGCCGGTGAAGATCGCGCCGGCAGCACGAATGCGTTCCACCTGGATGTCATCGAAGTCAGGCACATAGTCGTGGAAGAGCGGCGATCCGTAGGTGCAGAGAATGCCCTTTGCCTCGCTCAGATCCTTGATCGCAACGGGCACACCATGCAGCGGACCGAGCGGAGAGCCCTCGTTGCGCGCAGCATCCCTTGCTCGCGCTTCGGCAAGCAGGGCTTCACGCGGCCTGAGACTGACAATGGCATTGATCGCAGGGTTGAGCCGGTCGATCCTGTCGAGATAGGATGCCATCACCTCCTCTGCCGTCGGGCGTCCTTGAGCAAGGGCCTTGGTAAGTTCTGAAAGGGACAGGGAGGTGAGGTCGGACAACGGGTGGCTCCGTTTCGATGAGGCTCTGGTGAGGCAAATGGAGACGATGGGCTTCGCGACACGGGGCTGTCAAGCGCCTGGCCGAGCGCCTCACGCAGCCCTGCCATGCAGATCCGAAAATCTCTGGACTCGCCAAAAATAAAAATGGTCAAACGACCAAATTAGAGGCAACATGCCACAAAAGAGGATGATGCGGGTCTCGTCGAACCGCTTGTCCGAAACACGGGAACCTCGACGAAACCAGGCGATATCCGGCATTTTCACCGTCACAGTCGGCAATCCGGACAAAGCTGCAAGGGGAGAGATCTGCATGCCCATAAGCTGGCACGTCAATTGCGTGACACCACTTGCGCCACCCCGCGAACGGCAGCCTCTGCCGCACCCAGGGTCGAACGAAGCACTTCGCGCATAACCCGAACGCCAGGGGGCAGGCTTGAGTTCCGCATCAGACAAGGCAGCCATCGAAATCCGCGGCGTCAGCCGCATCTACGGAACCGGACAGGACAAGGTCACCGCACTTGACGGGATCTTTCTCACCATCCGCGAAAACGAATTCTTCACTCTGCTGGGCCCATCCGGCTGCGGCAAGACCACACTCCTGAGGCTGATCGCCGGCTTCGATTTCCCGACCACGGGGGAAATCCTTCTGCATGGCGAGGACATCGCGCCGCTCCCGCCCTTCAAGCGGCCGGTCAACACCGTCTTCCAGTCCTACGCCCTCTTCCCGCATATGACCGTCGCCGAGAATATCGGCTTTGGCCTCAAGATGCTCGGCAAGCCGGCGGCAGAGATCAAAGCGCGCGTCGACGAGATGCTGGAACTGGTCCACATGACAAAGATGCGCGACCGACAGGTGAGCCAGATCTCCGGTGGACAGCAGCAGCGCGTGGCGCTCGCCCGTGCACTCGCGCCGAAGCCAAAAGTCCTGCTTCTCGACGAGCCGCTCTCGGCGCTGGACTACAAGCTGCGCAAGGAAATGCAGATCGAACTGAAGCGCGTGCAGGCCGAAACCGGCATCACCTTCATCTTCGTTACCCATGACCAGGAAGAGGCGCTGACCATGTCGGACCGCATCGCGGTCATGTCGACGGGGAGCCTTCGCCAGGTCGGTTCGCCATGGGACATCTACGACCGCCCGGCCGAGCGCTTCGTCGCCGACTTCATCGGCGAGACGAATTTCCTTGAGGTCGAGGTTGTCTCTGTCACGGGCGACCGGGCAAGTGTGAAGTTGCGCTCGGGTCGCGAGATCCCCGCCACCTTCCCCGACAAAACCACGCCATCAGGCAAGGTGACCATCGTCATTCGCCCCGAACATGCCAAGATCGTCGCTCCGTCACCCGAGGCAACGCTGCAGGGCACGATCGAAAGCATCGTTTATCTCGGCACGGACACCAACATAAACGTGCGTCTGGAGGGCGGATCGCTCTTCAGCGTGCGCCAGCAGAACAGCCGCAGCGGCAGCTGTGGGGTGACGGAAGGCCAAACGGTCGGCATCCTCATCAGCGACGATGTCGCGCAGATCCTGAGGGATTGACCATGAGCGCGATGAAAACGGCCCCCGAAACTGCCAGATCGCGCGACATCAAGAACCGTTGGCTGCTCAGCCTCCCGGCCCTCGCAATCATCTTCGTCGCGGCACTTGGTCCCCTCCTCGTCATGGTGCTCTATTCGTTCCTGGAGAAGGGCGACTATGGCGACGTGAAGTTCGGCACCTTCTCGCTCGAAGGCTGGACCTCGGTCTTCATGCAGCGCGACATTTTCGATGACACGCTGGGCATCGCCGACGCGCATCTGGCGATCTTCTGGCGTTCCATCACGCTATCGCTCCAGACGACCATCTTCACCCTGATCCTCGGCTTCCCGACCGCCTACTTCATCGCGACCCGGCCGGCCCGGACCCGCGAGATCTGGGTCTTCCTGATCACCATCCCCTTCTGGACCAACCTGCTGATCCGCACCTTTGCCATGCAGCAGGTGATCCGCAACGAAGGCATCCTCAACAACCTGCTGATCTGGCTCGGCATCATCGATACACCCCTGCAGATCATCTATACCGACACGGCCACCCTGCTCGGCATGACCTATGTCTACCTGCCGCTGATGGTACTGCCGCTTTACGCATCAATCGAGAAGCTCGATTTCCGTCTCGTCGAGGCCGGCTACGACCTTTACGCCAACCGCCTGCAGGTGCTCTGGCGGATCGTCATTCCGCTGGTGAAGCCCGGCCTGATCGCCGGCTCCATCCTGGTCTTCATCCCGTCGCTCGGCGCCTATGTCATCCCGCGCGTTCTCGGCGGCGGCAAGAACCTGATGCTGGGCAACCTGATCGAGCTGCAGTTCGGCGCAGGCCGTAACTGGCCGCTGGGTGCGGCCATGTCGATCACGCTGATGGCGCTCGTGATGATCGCCCTGCTCTTCTATGTCCGCAACGCCGCAAAGTCGGGGGTGCGTCATGGCTGAACGTCGCTTCGACATCCGCTCGCAGCCGGGCTTCGGCCTGATCGCGCTCTTCACCTTCTTCGCGCTCTATCTGCCGATTGCGACCCTCGTTGCCTATTCCTTCAACGCCAATGACTCGCTTTCAAGCTGGGGCGGTTTCTCGCTGCGCTGGTTTGCATCCGCCCTGGAGAATGGCGCGGCGCAGGAGGCGGCCCTGCGTTCGGTCATCATCGCCCTCTGGGCAGCGGGGCTGGCAACGATCGCCGCCACCATGGCGGCGCTGGCAACGACGCGCACAGAGCCCTATCGCGGCCTGACGGCGAAGTATGCTGTTATCAACCAGCCGCTGATGATCCCGGAAATCGTCACGGCCGTGGCGCTCCTCATCGTCTTCTCGCGCATCAAGGTCTGGACTGGCTATTCCGGCCTTGGCTACCTGATCATGGCGCATACGGCCTTCTGCATTCCCTTCGCCTATCTGCCCATCCGGGCACGGCTGGAAAGCATGGACCTGACGCTGGAGCGGGCAGCAGCCGATCTCTATGCCACGCCCTGGCAGGCCTTCCGCTTCGTGACATTTCCCCTGCTGCGGCCTGCCATCATCGCCGGCTTCATGCTCGCCTTCGTGATTTCGCTCGATGACGTCGTCATCACGGAATTCGTCAAATCCGGCGGGCAGGACACGCTGCCCACCTACATGCTCGGCCAGATCCGGCGCGAGACGACACCCGAAATCAACGCCATCGCCACGATCTTCCTGGCCGCCTCGACGGTGCTGATCGTGATCTTCTTCTTCATCAACCGGCGCAAGCCGCAAGCATAACGACAACCAAAAGAGAGGAACGGAGAATGACAATGAAATGGATGACGACCACGGCGATTGCCGCCATCTCGGTGCTGGGTTTCGCAGGCGCGGCCTCGGCCGCTGGCGAGCTCAACATCTACAACTGGGGTGACTATACGAGCCCCGAACTCATCAAGAAGTTCGAGGAGCAGTTCAGCGTCAAGGTGACGATCACCGACTATGACTCCAACGACACGGCGCTCGCCAAGGTCCGCGCCGGCGGCCATGGCTTTGACATCGTCGTGCCCTCGGCCAACTACATGCCGATCTGGATCAACGAAGGCCTGCTGCTGGAAGCCCGTCCGGATCAGATGGAAAACTTCAAGAATGTCGACCCGCGCTGGGCGGATGTCGAATGGGATCCGGGCCGCCGCTACTCGGTTCCGTGGCAGTGGGGCGTGACTGGCATCGGCGTCAACACCAAGTTCTATAAGGGTGACATCAACACCTCCGCCATCTTCCTCGATCCGCCAGAAGAGCTGGTCGGCAAGCTGAACGTGACGCCAGAAATGAACGACGTTCTTTTCGCCACCATCAAGTATTTTGGCGGCGCCTGGTGCACGACCGACAAGGAAGTGCTGATGAAGGTGCGCGACAAGCTGGTCGAAGCCAAGGCCAAGTGGCTCGCCATGGACTACAGCGTCACCGACAAACTGCCAACCGGCGACTATGCAGGCGTCTACTACTGGAACGGCGCCATCATGCGCTCGCGCCTGCAGAACCCGGATGTGAAGTTCGGCTATCCCAAGGAAGGCTATCCGGTCTTCATGGACAGCGTCGTCATCCTCAAGGATGCCAAGAACGTCGACAACGCCAAGGCCTTCATGAACTTCATCATGGCTCCGGAAAACGCCGCCATGCTGTCGAACTTCGCAAAGTATGCCAACGGCATCAAGGGTTCGGAAGCGTTCATGGACAAGGAGATGCAGGGCGCGCCGGAACTGGTTATCCCCGCAGAGCTGGAGAGCGCCGGCGAGTTCCTGCTGAGCTGCGAACCGGACGTTCAGCAGCTCTACACCCGGATCTGGACCGAAATTCAGAAGTAACCTCGACCCAAAACAAAATACAGAAACGGGAGGGCCAATGGCCCTCCCGCAGGAGGAGCACACCCTGATGACGACGCAGTTTGCCGAGGCCTATGGTTTCGAAAGACGGGACGTGACGCTTGCCAACTGGCGCACGGCCCCTTTCAGCCGCTTCAGCTTCGGCCATGCCGAGGAGGTGGTGCCGAGCGCCAGGATCTCAGCAGGCGCCGAAGAACCCGAAGGCACGCCGGTGGTCTCTAACCTCATGCGCCAATCACTCCCTGAGGGTCTTGCCGGACAGCCTGATGTCGGCGCTTATCTCGACTATGCCCACACCGATGCCTTCGTCCTGATGAAAGCGGGCCGCGTCGTCGCGGAACACTATGCCCCGCATGCCGGCATCGATCAGCGCCACATCGTCTTTTCGATCAGCAAGTCGCTGACCGCTCTGGTGATCGCGACCCTGGAAGCCGACGGGCTTGTGGACCCCGACGCCCTCGTCACCAGTTTCCTGCCCGAAGCGGCAGGCTCCGCCTATGGTGACTGCACCATTCGCGACGTGCTCGACATGCGCGTCAGCCTCGCCTTCGACGAGGCCTACCTCAACACCGATGGCGCCTATGCCCGCTATCGCCGCGCCACGCTCTGGAACCCGGCCGATCCGTCCCAGCCGGATGAGACCCTGCTGGCATTTCTTCTGACGCTGAAGAAAGACGCCCATCCGCATGGCGGCGCGCATTTCTATGCTTCACCGAATTCTGACCTTCTCGGCATCCTGATCGAGCGTGCAACCGGCGAGCGCTACGCCGATGTCCTGTCAGCGCGCCTGTGGAAGCCGCTCGGAGCCAAGAACCATGCCAGCGTGACTGTCGACGCCGAAGGGACCGCGCGTGCTGCAGGTGGCATCTCGGTCACCGCCCGCGACCTCGCCCGCGTTGGCGAGGTGCTGCGCAATGGCGGCAAGGTCAACGGCAAACGCCTCATCCCCGAAGTCTGGCTCGCCGACATGCTGACAGCGGGCGACCACCAGGCCTGGGTCGACGGCAAGTCCAATTTCTTCCCCAAGGGTCGCTATCGCAGCCAGTGGTACCAGTCGGGTGAAACGGACGGCGCCTTTTGCGCCATCGGCATCCACGGCCAGTGGCTCTATGTCGACCCATCGACCGAAACCACCATCGTCAAGCTCTCCTCCCAGCCGAACCCGCTGGACGACGAGCTGAAACACGACAACTTCGCCTTCTTCCGCGCGCTCAGCGCCTGGACCGCATGAGATCAGAGGATCCCGTCATGGCAACAACTGCAGACATCATCATCACCAACGGCCCGGTTCTCACCATGGATCCGGCAGCCCCCCGCGCCGAAGCCGTCGCCCTTGCCGGCAACCGCATTCTTGCGGTCGGCGGCGAAGCCGAGGTGAAGGCTATGGCCGGTCCGAACACAAAGCTAATTGACGCCAAGGGTGCCACCGTCATGCCGGGCTTCAACGAAGCCCATATGCACATCTTCCCGGGCTCGGTGTCGCTGCGCCAGCTGAACCTGCATGGCATCCAGGGATTCGAGCCCTTGAAGACCGCAATCCTCGACTACGCAGCCAGGAACCCCGACGAGCCCTTGCTGATGGGCTTCTCGGCGGACTATTCGATCATTTCGCTCACCGAACCCTGCACCCGCCATCACCTGGATGCGATCCTGCCGGACCGCCCCTTCATGATGTTCGCGCCGGACCATCACACCGCCTGGGCCAATACCGCAGCGCTGGAGAAGGCCGGCATTCTGCAGGGCAAGGATGTCGGCGTCGGCAACGAGATCGTCATGGGACCCGACGGTCTGGCGAATGGCGAGCTGCGCGAGGGCAATGCCTTTGGTCCCGTCTCGGCGCTCGCGTCGACGGGGGGGCGCGAGGAACTTGGCATGGTCACCGGCATGGACCCCGAAAACGTCACGCCGGAACAGTTTGCCCTCGACCGGGCCATCCTGAAGGCCGGCCTCGACTACTGCGCCTCCTGGGGTGTCACCTCGATCCAGAATTTCGACGGCAACCACTATCAGCTGCGCCTGATGCGCGACCTGGAGCTGGCGGGCGAACTCAGCTGCCGTATCCGCATCCCCTACCACATGAAGAACTTCATGGCGCTGGAGGACCTGGACAAGGCGGCAGCCTGGAAGAAGGAGTTCGCCACCGACATGCTGCGCGGCGACTTCGTCAAGGTCTTCATGGACGGCGTGCTCGACAGCCAGACGGCCTATATGCTCGACGGTTACGGCGACCGGCCGGGCTATACCTATGAGCCGCTCTTCACGCCGGAAGCCTTCGATGCCATCGCCACCAAGGCCGATGCGTTGGGCCTGCAGGTCGCCGTCCACGCCATCGGCAGCGCCGCCATCCGCCAGACACTCGACGGCTACGAGGCTGCCGTGAAGGCGAACGGCAAGCGCAACAACCGCCACCGCATCGAGCATATCGAAATCATCCACCCGGACGACATCCCGCGCTTTGCCACCCTCGGCATCGTCGCCTCCATGCAGCCCGTCCATTACCCCGGCGGCACCTGCTTCCCGGCCGAGCCGACGACGGCGAAGATCGGCGAAGATCGCTGGGACTATGCCTATGCCTGGCGGACCATGAAGGACGCAGGCGCGCCCGTCGTCTTCGCCTCCGACTGGCCGGTCTCGCCCGTCTCGCCCTTCCAGTGCATCCAGGATGCGCTGACCCGCAAGCCCTGGAAGGAGGGCCTGAAGGACCAGCGCTTCTCGCTGATGGAAGCACTCGAAGCCTATACCGCGATCGGCGCCTGGGTGGAGTTCATGGAAGACCGCAAGGGCGTGTTGAAACCGGGCTATCTCGCCGACGTCGTGATCCTGACCACGGACATCGAAACGGTCGCGCCCGAAAATATCATGGACACCGTCCGCCCCGCCGTCACCATCTGCGATGGCCGCATCACCTTCCAGGCCTGAAGAAAGACAAAACCCATGAGCGCCGATCTCGTCATCCACAATGCCCGCATCCTCACCATGGATGACGAGCATCCGCGCGCAGAAGCCATTGCACTCACCGGCAATCGCATCACCGCCGTGGGAAGAAATGCTGATATCATGGCCCTTGTCGGCCCGAACACCCGCACCATCGATGCAGGCGAGGCGACAGTTCTGCCGGGCTTCAACGAAGCCCATATGCACATCTTCGGCGGCTCGGTCGCGCTCGGCGAACTCTCGCTGTTTGGCGTGAAGGGCTTAGACGCCCTGGCGAAGGCCGTGCGGGATTATGCGGCGGCCAACCCGGATCTACCGCTGCTCGTTGCCCAGACGGCAGACTACACCATCCTGTCAGAGACTGAGCGCGTCACCCGCCACCATCTCGACCGGATCATACCAGACCGCCCTTTCATGATGGTCGCCCCAGACCGGCACACCGCCTGGGCCAACACGATCGCACTCGAAAAGGCAGGCATCCTGCAGGGTCGCGATGTCGGCGTCGGCAACGAGATCGTCATGGGCGAGGACGGCCTCGCCCATGGCGAGCTGCGCGAGAGCAATGCCATACGTCCTGTCGCGTCGATGAGCGTGACCGGCGGTCGAGAAGGTCTCGGCGTCGGCACTGGCGGCGATCCCGAGCACGTCACTCCGGAAGAGCGCGCCGGCGACATCGCGGTGCTGAAGAAAGGACTGGCCTACTGCGCCTCGCTCGGCATCACCTCGTTCCAGAACATGGATGGCAATCTCTACCAGCTCGAAATGCTGGACGAGATCGAGAAAACCGAGGGCCTGCCGGTCAGGGTGCGCATGCCCTACCACATGAAGAACTTCATGCCCCTCTCCGATCTTCAGGAAAAGGCCGCCGCCTGGAAGGCCCGCTTCGATACGGACAAGCTGCGCTGCAATTTCGTCAAGCTGTTCATGGACGGTGTGACCGAGGGCGAGACCGCCGTTTTCGTCGACGACTATGCCCACAAGGCCGGATGGAAGGGCGAGCCACTGTTCTCAGGCGAAGCCTTCAACGCTGTCGCGACAGAGGCAAACCGCCTCGGCCTACCCGTGGCCGTCCATGCAATCGGTGACGGCGCCGTGCGTATGGTGCTCGACGGCTACGAGGCCTCGATCCGCGCCAATGGCCGGACCGATATGCGCAACCGCATCGAACATATCGAGGTCGTGCATCCCGACGATATCAAGCGCTTTGCCGTAACGGGCACGATCGCTTCGATGCAGCCGACGCATCCGCCGGGCTCTGCGGGCTTGCCGCTTGAGCCTTACCTCACCTATATCGGCCACGAGCGCTGGCCTTACGCCTTTGCCTGGAAGACGCTGGTCGATGCCGGAGCAAAGATCGTCTTCGCCACCGACTGGCCGGTCTCACCGCTTCCGCCGCTGAGTTGCATCGGTGATGCGATGACGCGCCAGCCCTGGGCGGACGACATGCCGGACCACCGTCTTGGCCTTCAGGAAACGCTCGCCGCCTATACCCGAACCAGCGCCTGGGTCGAATACATGGAAGACCGCAAGGGTGCGTTGAAACCGGGATATCTGGCGGACTTAGTTCTTCTCTCGGGCGACATCGAGGCGACCGCGCCGGAAAGCATCGCCACGCTTTCTCCCGTGCTCACCATCTGCGACGGCCGTGTCACCTTCGATGCCGGAGGAGGCCGATGACCGGGGCTGCGGACACGACGCATGACAAACCGGTGAGTGCTCCGGCCCGTGGCCGCCCGACGGGGGCCACCCGCAAGGGGCTGGAAACCCGTGTCCGCATCATCAAGGGCGCCCGCGAGGCCCTGGAGGACGGCGGGATGGAAGCGTTGACGACCCGGCGCATCGCCGCCTCCGCCGGCGTAAAGCTCGCGACGCTGCACTACTACTTCGACAGCAAGGAAAGCCTGCTGCTCGCCGTTCTCGAAGACCTGATCGCCGACATGGACGAAGCCTATCGCGCCGATGTCGCCCTGCCGCCAGAGCCCGAGGATCGGGTTGAGGCGCTGATCCGGGCCAGCTGGCGCTATATTCAGCGTACCCGCAACAAGCAGATCGCCCAGACAGAGCTGACGCTCTATGCGCTCCGCACCAAGGGCTCCGAATGGCTCGCGGCAAGACAGTACAACGCCTATATCGACTTCTACGGCCATCTCGTCTTCGAGGACGACAGCGACGAAGAGCTTCGCCGGATCGGCCGCGCCGTCGGCCGGCAGATGCTGATCGGCATCGACGGCATCATTCTGCAGAGCTACGCCCTCGAGGATCTTTCCGCCTCCAATGAGGACATCGAAGCCCTGATCATCGCCATGCGCGGCTATCTCCGCCGCCTCATGGCAGAGCGCGCCAAGGCGCGTTAGGAGAGCCCCCAGATCCGTTTGGCATTGCCCGAGAAGAGCTTGTCTTTCTCCTCCATCGTGCAGCCATGCAGCAGCGCCTGCGTCGTCGCGACCCAGGTCGAGAGCCCTCCGCCGAGCGTGCAGACCGGCCAGTCCGAACCCCAGATAGCGCGATCGAAGCCGAAGGAAGCGATCGTGTGCTCGAAATAGGGTTTGAGATCATTGAGCGTCCAGTTCTCCAGATCGCCATAGGCCGGGATGCCGGAGATCTTCACACGGACATTGTCGCGTGTGGCGATGTCGGTGATCCCGCTCTTCCACGTTTCATAACCATGCCCCTTGATGTCGGGCACGCCGCAATGGTCGAGGACAAAGGTGACATCGGGAGCGAGATCAACCAGCGCCTTCGCCTTGTCGATCTGATGCGGCAGCATGCAGAGATCGAAGGTCAGCCCCGTGCCGGAGAGCCGCTTCACATTCTCCCGGAACAGCGCCCCCTCGGACACGTCATCCGGCACGACATGCAACACGCGGCGGAAACCTTTGACGAAGGGATTGGCACGCTGGGCTTCAAGATAGCCGGCAAAGCCTTGATCCTCCGGCCGGCAGGAGGCGATGACACCGCGAAGCAGACTGTCAGGGGCTAGGGACAGTTCCTGAACCATCACGGTTTCCCCGGGAATATCCTCCGGCGCTACATCCACCTCCATATGCAGCACCGAGGAGATCCCGAGCCGACGCGCCTCCCGCGCATAGGTCTCCCAGGTGAAATCGGCATCAAGCGCCGGGACATCCTTCAGCCATGGATAGCCGAGCCGGTCGCGATAGATCAGATGCAGGTGGGTATCGATGATCATGGCAGGCCCCTCCCAAGGCCATTGAAACTCAATTCGTGTCGGCCACCTCGGCGCCGAGGCCGGCACCCGCAAGCTCCGAGATCCGCCGCGCCGTCTCTGTCAGCGCCTCGATGGTGCGGGTGATGTCGGGCGCCTCGGGCGCGTTGATGATGGTGATGTAAGGCACGGTCAGCGCGCCCAAGGCCTCGCCATCGGCACTGACGATCGGCGCCGAGAGGTTAACGACGCCAGCCGTCTGCGCGCTCGGCATCATCTCGTAGCCGCGCGCCCGGATCTGGTCGAGCCGGGCGATGAAGGCATCGGTCATCCGCCCTTCGGGGCCACCGCTCGCGACGTGTTCGGCGACCATCATCGCCCGTACCTCGGGATTGCGGAAGGCGAGAAGTATATGGCCGGAACCGGTGTCGAACAGCCCCATGCGGGAACCGACCCGGATCGAGATGCCCCAATAGCCCGGCGCCTCCAGCTGCGCGATGACGACGGGATGGCCGCGGTCATAAACGACGATATGGTTCTCCTGTCGGGTGATCTCGGCCAGTTCGCGCATCAGCGGCATGGCAAGCGAAGCCAGCCGCCGGGTCGGCGCGTGCAGTTGCGCCAGACCAAAAAGCTTCAGCGTCAACACGTAACGGTCACCGTCGAGCCGCGCGACATAGCCGCGCTTCACCAGCCGGTCGAGCATCCGGTAAAATTCGTTGGGGCTACGGTCGAGCTTCTTGGCGATCTCGGCCTGGCTCAAGCCCCCATCGACACCGGCCAGGAGCTCGATGATATCGAGCCCCTTGTCGAGCGCCGGGGCCCGGTAACGATCCTGGTCGAGGTCATTCACTTAATTTCTCTCCTTGAAGCCTGAGCACTGACCTTGACGTTCATGAATAAATGTTTTGCATATGAATGATGCTCGCATCGACCGTGGGAATATGCAAGGGTCGAGTGACGAGGGACCGGCTGGAGGAGCCAATAAGATGAACCTTGAGAAGAAGCATGTGTTGGTGACGGCCGCTGGCCAGGGCATCGGTCGCGCCAGCGCGCTCGCCTTTGCCCGCGCCGGTGCAACGGTCGTGGCCACCGACATCAACACGGATGCCCTCGCGACGCTTGATGGCGAGGCCGGGATTACGACGCGCAAGCTGGATGTCCTGAGCGACGAAGCCGTCAAGGCCGTGGTCTCCGAGACCGGCCCCTTCGACGTGCTGTTCAATTGCGCCGGTTTCGTCCATGCCGGCACGATCCTTGATATGCCTGACAAGGATCTCGATTTCGCTCTGGACCTCAATGTCCGTGCCATGATCCGCACAATCCGCGCCGTACTGCCTGCCATGCTGGAGCGTGGTGATGGCTCGATCATCAACATGGCTTCGGTGGCAAGCTCGATCAAAGGCGTGCCCAACCGCTTCGCTTATACGGTTACCAAAGCCGCCGTCATCGGCTTGACCAAGTCGGTCGCCGCCGACTACGTGACGCAGGGCATCCGCTGCAACGCGATCTGCCCCGGCACCGTCGAAAGCCCGTCCCTGCAGGATCGCATGCGCGCTCAGGGGGACTACGATGCCGCCCGCGCCGCCTTCATCGCCCGCCAGCCCATGGGGCGCCTTGGCACCCCGGAAGAAATCGCCGACCTTGCCGTCTATATTGCCGGCGCCACCTATACCTCGGGCCAGGCCTTCGCCATCGATGGCGGCTGGACCAGCTAATTCTGAAGAAGGAAGAACACGATGAAACTGATGCGCGTCGGCCCGCTCGGCCAGGAAAAGCCTGCGATCCTCGACAAGGACGGCAAGGTTCGTGACCTCTCGGCCCATGTGACCGATATCGGTGGCGCTGCCATCTCGCCGGAGGGCCTGGCCAAGATCGCGGCTCTCGACCTCTCCTCGCTGCCGGAAATCACCGTCGACCGCATCGGCGCCTGCGTCGCCGGCACCGGCAAGTTCATCTGCATCGGCCTGAACTATTCCGACCACGCTGCCGAAACCGGCGCTGCCGTCCCGCCGGAGCCTGTCATCTTCATGAAGGCGACCTCGGCCATCTGCGGCCCGAACGACGACGTTCTGATCCCGCGCACCTCGGAAAAGACAGACTGGGAAGTCGAACTCGGCGTTGTCATTGGCAAGACCGCAAAATATGTCTCCGAAGCCGACGCCATGGATTACGTCGCAGGCTACTGCGTCTCTCACGACGTGTCAGAGCGCGCCTTCCAGACGGAGCGTGCAGGCCAGTGGACCAAGGGCAAGTCCTGCGACACCTTCGGCCCGATCGGCCCCTGGCTCGTCACCAAGGACGAGATTTCCGATCCGCAGAACCTCAAGATGTGGCTCTCGGTCAACGGCAAGATGATGCAGGACGGCTCGTCCAAGACAATGGTCTACGGCGTCGCCCACCTTGTCTCCTATCTCAGCCAGTTCATGAGCCTGCATCCCGGCGACGTCATCTCCACGGGCACGCCTCCAGGCGTCGGCCTTGGCATGAAGCCGCCACAGTTTTTGAAGGCCGGCGACGTGGTCGAGCTCGGCATCGAAGGCCTCGGCACCCAGAAGCAGACGTTCAAGGCGGATGTCTGAGGACTGCACCACCGAAGAAGATCAGACCCCGCCCTTGTGGCGGGGTTTTGCGTTTCAGAGCCATGAGCTGCAGCAGGATTTCAACGCGGCTCTGTCTATGTGGACATGGATTGGCGTTCACCCTATCTTGCATGACGGTATCACCCGGTATTTTGGAGCCACCATGGCAACTTCGCTGAAGATCGATGACGCCTTGAAAGAACGGGTGCAGCAGCTGGCCAACGAGCGCAAACGCTCTGCACATGGGCTGATGCTGGAGGCCATTGAGCAGTATGTCGAGCGCGAGGAAGCGCGCGAGAACTTCACACGGGAAGCGCTGGCATCCTGGACCGCTTACAAGGAAACCGGCCGCCACCTGACGCTGGATGAAGTCGGCGGCTGGATGGAAACCTGGGGCACAGATGCCGAAAAAGCGGTGCCCGAGTGCCACGAGTAATCGTCACGGAGGGAGGGGCAATCGGTTTGGAGCGTTGCCGACAATTCCTTTCTGCCAGGTCTCCTGAAGCCGCCAGGAAAGCTGCCCAGACGATTATCCAGCAATTCAAGCTGCTCCAAACCAACCCGGAAATTGGAAGACGATCAGAACATGCGCCCGAACTACGGGAGCTGTCTATTGCCTTCGGCGCCGCTGGTTATATCGCTCTCTATCGATACGAGGCGTCGGACGACACCGTTCATATCCTCGCCTTCAGGCATCAGCGAGAAGCAGGTTACTGACGCTGATACAAGTCTCGGTGCCATCCAAGCAATTCAACCAACAAAAAAACCGGGCGTCGCCACCCGGCTGCTACTTTAGATCGCTGCCAGACACCCTGGTCGTTCAGATCAGAAACTGTAATTCACGCCGACCCGGAACAGGTGGCTTGAAGGGTCGGACTTGTAGCTGTCAGTCGGGCTGACCGTCCCGACCGGCGAGGTGCGCGACTTGTAGTCGGTGTAGAGATACTCAGCCTTGAAGCTCAGCGCTTCGGTCATGGCATATTCTGCACCGACACCAGCGACGTAGCCGAAATATGTCTGCTGGTCTTCGCCCACAATCGCGCCGAGGACCGGATCAACGCCACCCTTGCCACCGGCGACCGCAAGACCACCGGTCACGTAGAGCAGCGTCCGGTCGAAAGCGACGCCGACGCGAGCACGCGCCGTGCCCTGCCAGCCAAGTTCGAAATTGCAGTTCTGCGAGGGAAAGCCCGCGCAGGCCTTGTCGCCCTTGATCTTCGCCCAGGAAACGTCGGCTTCGACGCCATAGACCATGTTGCCGTTCTGGATGTTGTAGCCCGCCGTCACGCCGGCAAGCCCACCGCGCAAGGGCGTTTCGGAAAACAGCGTGCCCGAGCCGGTCTGTGTTTCCACTTCGCCGACGGCACCACCGCCGACAACACCGACATAGCCGCCGCCCCAGTCCTGAATGATATCAGCGACATCGCCCTGCGGTGGCAGCGGTAGCGGTGCATCGGATGAATTGAGGTCGGCTGCCGTCGCTGCCGTTGCGATAAACCCGGCGGAAATGCCGGCAAGAAACACCCTGATGCTCACGAAAACTCCTGCGGTCACAATGGCCACCATATAAGTGGCTTATGGTTAACTTCCGGTTTTCCTGGCAACCCATGGAAGAAAAAAGCCGGGCGTCGCCACCCGGCTTTAAAGAGTTGATCTGATCCGAAGCTTACTTGATCAACGGCAGGATGCTGTCGATAGACTTCTTCGCGTCACCGTAGAACATCCGCGTATTCTCCTTGTAGAACAGCGGGTTCTCGATGCCGGAATAGCCAGTACCCTGGCCGCGCTTTGACACGAAGACCTGCTTGGCCTTCCAGACTTCCAGAACCGGCATGCCGGCGATCGGCGAGTTCGGGTCTTCCTGGGCGGCCGGGTTGACGATGTCGTTCGAGCCGATGACGATGACGACGTCCGTCTCGGGGAAGTCCTCGTTGATCTCGTCCATTTCCAGAACGATGTCGTAAGGCACTTTCGCTTCGGCCAGCAGCACGTTCATGTGGCCGGGCAGACGACCGGCCACCGGGTGGATCGCGAAGCGCACGGTCTTGCCGGCAGCGCGCAGCTTGCGGGTCAGTTCCGACACAGACTGCTGTGCCTGCGCGACCGCCATGCCGTAGCCGGGAACGATGATGACGCTGTCGGCGTCGTTGAGCGCATTGGCAACGCCATCGCCGTCGATCGCGATCTGCTCGCCCACGACTTCCATCTGCGGCCCGGTCGTGCCGCCGAAGCCGCCGAGAATGACCGAGACGAAGCTACGGTTCATCGCCTTGCACATGATGTAGGAGAGGATGGCACCGGACGAACCGACCAGCGCGCCGACGACGATCAGGAGATCGTTCGACAGCGAGAAGCCGATGGCCGCTGCCGCCCAGCCGGAATAGCTGTTCAGCATTGAGACGACGACCGGCATGTCGGCGCCGCCGATGCCCATGATCAGGTGATAGCCGATGAAAAGCGCCAGAAGCGTCATCAGGATCAGCGTCCAACTGCCGGCGCCGTTGAAATAGAGCACCAGCAGGATCAGCGAGCCGAGGGCAGCACCGGCGTTCAGCATATGGCCGCCCGGCAGTTTCTTCGCCTTGCCGTCGACCTTGCCGGCCAGCTTGCCATAGGCAACAACCGAACCGGTGAAGGTGACAGCACCGATAAAGACGCCGAGGAAGACCTCGATCTTGAGGATCGCGATTTCGGTGGCAGTCTTTTCGGCAATCTTCAGGGCAAAACCTGTAAAGGTATCATAGAGCTGCGCCTGACCGGCTCCAGCCGCACAGGCGACGGCACTGAGCGGACCGCAGTCGGAGAGTCCGGCCCCTGAGAGCGTGCTGGCAATCCGCCACATCTCGATCTCGGCATTGAAGCCAATGAAGACAGCGGCGAGACCGACCAGCGAATGCATGGCGGCCACAAGCTGCGGCATTTCCGTCATCTGCACGCGCTGGGCAACCACCCAGCCGATACCGCCGCCGATGGCAATCATGACGACCGAGACGAACCAGTTACCGGCACCGGGGCCAAGAAGCGTCGCGACAACCGCGAGCCCCATGCCGACGATGCCATACCAGACGGCGCGCTTAGCGCTTTCCTGGCCAGATAGCCCGCCGAGCGACAGGATGAAGAGAACGGCTGCGACGACATAGGCCGCTGTGGTGAATCCGTATTCCATGTGTGTGTCCCCTCCCCTAACTCAAGACTTCTGGAACATGGCGAGCATGCGCCGGGTGACCATGAAGCCACCGAAGATGTTGATGCCGGCCATCAGGACCGACAGCGCAGCGAGGATGATCACCAGGAAGTTGCCTGATCCGATCTGCATCAGGGCACCCAGAATGATGATCGAGGAGATGGCATTGGTGATCGCCATCAGCGGCGTGTGCAGCGAATGGCTGACATTCCAGATGACCTGGAAACCGACGAAGCAGGCGAGCACGAAAACGATGAAATGGCTCATGAAGCTGGCGGGCGCATAAAGACCTGCCAGCAGGATCAGCGCACCGCCACCGGCGAGCATCGCCACCTGGTTGCGGGTCTGCGTCTTGAAGGCAGCGATTTCCTGGGCACGCTTTTCTTCCGCCGTCAGCTCCTTCACCTTTTCCTTGGGCTTGGCAGCCGCGATCGCCTGGATCTTCGGCGGCGGCGGCGGATAGGTGATCTCGCCGTCCTTGGTGACGGTCGCCCCACGGATGACATCGTCTTCCATGTTGTGGACCACGACACCGTCCTTGGTCGGCGTCAGGTCCGTCATCATGTGCCGGATATTGGTCGAGTAAAGCGTCGAGGACTGCGCTGCCATGCGGCTCGGGAAGTCCGTGTAGCCGACGATCGTCACGCCATTGTCCGAAACGATCTTCTGGTCCGCGACGGTGAGGTCACAGTTGCCGCCACGCTCGGCGGCAAGATCGACGACAACCGAGCCCGGCTTCATCGCAGCCACCATGTCGGCGAGCCAGAGCTTCGGCGCATCGCGGCCCGGGATCAGCGCCGTGGTGATGACGATGTCGATCTCAGGCGCCAGTTCGCGGAACTTGGCAAGCTGCTTCTCGCGGAATTCAGGCGACGAGGGGGCCGCATAGCCGCCGGTCGCAGCCCCATCCTGGGCGGCTTCGAATTCGAGGAACACGAACTGAGCGCCCATGCTTTCGATCTGCTCGGCAACCTCAGGGCGCACGTCAAAGGCATAGGTGATGGCGCCGAGCGAAGTCGCCGTGCCGATCGCGGCAAGACCAGCGACACCTGCACCGATGACCAGCACCTTGGCCGGCGGCACCTTGCCGGCAGCCGTCACCTGGCCGGTGAAGAAGCGGCCGAAATTGTTGCCCGCCTCAATCACGGCGCGGTAACCGGCGATGTTTGCCATGGACGAGAGCGCGTCCATCTTCTGGGCGCGGCTGATGCGCGGCACCATGTCCATGGCAACGACGGTCGCACCCTTGGCTTTGGCCTGTTCGAGAAGGGCCATATTTTGCGCCGGATAGAAAAACGAGATCAGGGTCTTGCCGGGACCGAGGCGATCAACCTCAGAGGCTTCCGGCGGCCGCACCTTGGCGATGATATCGGCTGTCTCGAAGAGCGCGGCAGCCGTCTCGACGACGGTCACACCAGCGGCGCGATAGGCGTCATCAGAAAGTCCTGCGGCCTTGCCTGCGCCGCTTTCGATGACACACTCATAGCCGAGTTTCTGCAGTTGCGTCGCGCTATCGGGCGTCATCGCCACGCGTGCCTCGCCGCCATAGGTTTCCCTTGGTGATCCGATCTTCAATCCCATCTCCCAAACTCCGTTCGAACGGGGCCAAACCATTCATCCCTCACCTAAAGTCGAAGGACGCTCCGTTGGCGGACACGAGCAGAAGCGGGCCCCCATGTCTAGTCCAGCATTAAAGACAAGTGACCGTTTTTGACTGCAGCGCCATGACTTAAACCGATTTTTGTTGCAGCGCACACAAGCCCTGCGGGCCCTGGCCAGGGAACAATTGCCCGCGTTTCCTGTTTCTCCATGGAACAATCCAAGGGAGACCCCGCATGCTACAATGGATCCTCATCCTCCTTCTCATCGCTGCCGTTGCCAGCCTTCTCGGCTTTCGAGGCGTCGCCGGGGCCTCTGCCGGGATCGCCAAGATCCTGATCTTCATTGTACTGATCGTGATGATCATAGCGCTGTTTACCGGCGTGCTCATCGTCGCCTGACATAATGTCTGGAACGACAAGGCCCGCCGTGAAGCATTGAAGGCCGGAGCATCGGTTATGATGCTTTCTCATGGCCATGGATGCATTGCTATATGAAGGGGCGAATGCGCGCCTCGCCGGGTGCCCAACCGGCAATGTCCTCAAGGCCGCGCGCATTGAGGATCTCGCATCCGCGATCTCGCCACAGGATCAAGCCTCGGTCGGAAAGCTTCTTCAGCGTCTTGTTGGTATGCACGATCGACAGGCCGAGCGTATCGGCAAGATGGCTTTGCGTGATGGGTACATGGCGTCGCTCCTCGGTCACGATGCCGGACACACGTCCCCGTTCGAACAAGAAGGCGAGAAGATAGGAAGCCCGTTCGAGTGCCGAGCGTCGGCCGACACTCAGCAGATGCTCGTCAAGGATCGTTTCTTCCCGCGCGGCGAGCCAGGTGAGGTCGAAACCAAGTCCCGCGTGACGCTCAAACAGGGAGAACAGTCGGCTGCGTTCGAAGACACACAGCGTCATCGGTGTCAGTGCCTCGACAGAATGCTGCATCTCCGCCATGACCGCGCCCTGCAGCCCGATCATGTCCCCCGGGACGACATAGTTGAGGATCTGCCGCCGACCATCCTCCAGGATCTTGTAGCGGAAGCCCCACCCGGCCAGGACGGTGTAGAGATGGGCGCTGCGCGCGCCCTCCACCAGTACCGTCGTGCCGGGATCGGCTTGCAGTTCGCCGCGCTTGAAATTGGAAACGAACCCCAGTTCGGCCTCGGTGAACGGTCGGAATTGTTTCATCCGGCGCAGCGGACACTCGTAGCAACTGACGCGGATCGGATTGTGGCGCGGTTCCGGTGCCATGCGATAACCTCGTTTGGAGGCCATGCTGTTCCGATATGGAAACCAGCGAGGCTGCGACATGTCTTATTTAAATGACGCCCGTCAGGAGCGGCCTCATAAAGTGCCCCTGACAGAAGGAACTCCCATGTACACACCGCCGCCTCGCGTGCTTGTCGCCGAAAACCAGTATCTGATCGCGATGGAGGTGGAGCGGATTCTGCAAGAGAACTTGACCTGCGAGGTGAAGATCGCACCGATTTCCGACCTTGCCGAAGAGACAAGCGCAGAGGCCTATGATGTGGTGATCCTCGACGCCGCGCTCGCAGAACCCCTCAACGTGGAACGGGCGACACTGATCCTCGCGGCCGGTGCCGTGCCCGTGTTTGTCCGGTCCTATGATCATTTCCCCGATGCCGGCACGACCGTGTCGTCCTACCCCATGATCTCGAAACCGCCGCAGGCAGACGAACTGACCGCAGCCGTGCTCGACGCAATGCGTCGCAAGTCCTAGACGGCAAAGGCCTTCTTGGTGACAGCTGAGCTGTGGGCGTCGGGGCCATAATCGCCCTCGCCGCTGACGCCGAGGATCTCCTGCAGCTTGTTTCGCGCCCGGTTGATGCGGCTCTTGATCGTGCCGACGGCACAGCCGCAGATTTCCGCTGCCTCTTCATAGGCAAAACCGGAGGCACCCACGAGAATGATCGCCTCGCGCTGGTCACTCGGCAGCTGGTCAAGTGCCCGCTTGAAGTCCTGCAGGTCGAGCGAACCATATTGCTGCGGATGGGTGGAGAGCTGCGAGGTGAAGATGCCGTCCGTATCGGACACTTCGCGTCCGCGCTTGCGCATCTGCGAGTAGAACTCGTTGCGCAGGATGGTGAACAACCAGGCCTTCATGTTGGTCCCGGGTTCGAAGTGATCCTGCTTGGCCCAGGCCTTCATGATCGTGTCCTGGACAAGGTCGTCGGCAACGTGATGGCGTCCGGTGAGCGAGACGGCAAAGGCGCGCAGGTTCGGCAACGCGGCCAGAAGGTCGCGCTTGAACGCTTTCTCGATCGACAGGGTCTCGTCAGCCATCATTGAGTACCATCCTTCATGAGGTTTCCCTCGTCGGCCTGTCGTTCCGCCACGTCCAGCCGCTCCAGGAGCTCGAGAAACCGCTCGGGGATCACCTCTTCCTGTACCGACTGGTAGTATTCCCGCAATTGCACGGACACGCCGGGATGAAAGTTGGCCAATCCTGACTGCGGGTTCGGAACCGGCGCCTTTTTCGAATGTTCTGTCATGTGTTCCAACGGATTTGAAAAGGTGTCGCCTGACAACGCCCGACCCGCAGGAAGGTTCCCGCGCGGCAACTGTTTTTGTCGATCGCTTCGGTTGCCTGCCGGGCAGCTTTCGGAAACGGACAACCCATGGAACAAAGCAGGGCAGGCAACGTTGTTCGGGCATCGAAAATGGGAGAAATCATCATGTTATACTATGCCCTCGTCTTTCTCGTCGTCGCCTTGATCGCCGGCGTGCTCGGCTTCGGCGGCATTGCCGGGGCGTCTGCAGGGATCGCCAAGATCCTCTTCGGCATCTTTATCATTCTCTTCCTGGTTTCGCTGGCGATGCGTCTGTTCCGACAGGCGTGACGCAGCATCGCCGAATAAAGCAAGGCCGCGAGAGACGCGGTCTTGCTCTTTGCCTGTCTCCAGAGCCAAGGGCCAGCTGGCGTCAGCTCACCATCCAGATGCCGGCCACGAACAGGATCACCAGTATCACGCCGAGTGTGATGACGGTGAAAGACCCATACCGGGGCGGAACCTGCGATTCGAGTTCCTGATCGAGGCCTGCCTTTTGCGAGACATCCCGATTTTGCTGGTCGACGCGGATGGTCTGCGCTTCAGGCGTGTCGGGCAAATTCATCGGATGGCTCCGTATCTGTCTGTGAGGACGGGGGCGGTCAGAGCTTGGGCGCTCGCAGACCCGACGACCGCCGCAGGCTGATCGAGAACGGCAAGCTTGCCGGGGGCGATGGTCTGGCGGATGCTCCGACCGGCCACGAACTCGGGACTGACGGGAATGCAGTCACCATAGACGAGTTTTGCCAGCACACGGGCACGCCGAAGTTCCTCCGGCAATGCCTTGTAACACGCGTTGTCCGTTTCATAGGAAATGACGGCGATCGGATCCTGAAGACACGAGGTGTCTTGCGGGTGGCAGGCCACAATAACCAGCAAGGCAGCCATACTGTTCATGATCTTTCTCCGCTTTACTGACAGGTTAACGCGGAGCGACGAGGGAGGTTCCGGGCAGGACGGGACAGCGCCCCAAGAGCCAGGAGGACTGGCTCAGCCGCGGATCAGGGCGTGAATATAGGCGAGTTTGGCGAAAACCGGTTCCGACAGCACGAAGGGATAGAGGTCTGGCTGTCCCATGCTGCGGTTGATGGAGTTGATCGCAAGCGTCAGGGGCACCCAAGCCCGGATCAGGGAATCGGCACTGCCGAGCCTGTAGCTGTCGAAGGTGCGATCGAGTTCGATGGCAGGCACGTCGGCCTCGACATCCGGACTTGTTCTCAGCCCGAAGGCATCGGCGGTGTCGAGCGCATCGACGATGTGGAAGTAGTGCGCAAAGGTTTCGGCGAAGTCCTCCCACGGGTGGCTTGCCGCATAAGCGGAAATGAATTGATTCTTCCAACCGGCCGGAGGTCCTTCGCGATAGTGACGCTCGAGGGCGGCACCATAATCCTGGCGTTCATCGCCGAATACCGCGCGGCAGGCGTCGAATGCGCCGCGGTCTCGCACGAGGACATTCCAGTAGTAATGCGCGACCTCATGGCGGAAATGGCCGAGCAGGGTCCGAAACGGTTCGCCCAGAGCCACCCTGCGCGCCTCCCGCTCCGCATCGGAGGCCTCGGCGATGTTGAGAGTGATCAGACCCTCGGCATGGCCGGTCAGCACAGTGCCCTCCCCCACCTTGCTCGGGTCGTCGGCCAGAAAGGCAAACCCGAGACCTCCGTCCGGGCTTTCGTTCCGGGTCACCAGGGGCAGCCGGAACCGCAGCAGGGAATAGAAGAGGCCCCGCTTGGCAAGCTCGATACGCTGCCAGTTGTGCCTGTGTTCACTGATCGAAAGATCAGGGATCGTCACATTGTGGCGACAGGCAACACAGAAGCCGGACGCATGGCCATCATCGACCAGCCAGTTGCAGCCGCCGAGCCGCGAATTCGAGCAGGGACTGACAGTCAGGATGTCACGGCGTCCGTCATGCAGGACATGCGTGCCATCGCTGTCGATCGCCACCATGTCGAGCGTCGAGGATCGGAAGGCCAACCGCGATCCGCAGGTGACACAACCATCGTTTTCGAAATGAACAACATTGGCGCAGTTGCTGCAGCTGAACAGGCGCATGGGCGGGCCTCTATGTAGCGGGAACGACCGACCGCCGGATGGTCAGTCGAAGATCTCAAGCGGGAAGCGCAGTTCGTAACGCACCTGCCCATTCTTCAGTTCATGCCGGGCCTCGCCATTGACGGAAGACGGCACCACACGTTCCAGCACCGTGCTTCCGAACCGTGCCGACTTCGCCTCGTCGTCACTGCGCGCAGTAAAGGGCTCTGCCCACAGGATGACCACCACCGACCCGACCGGAGTCTCGATGCGGTTGCAGGACACTTCGATCGGAAGGCGTCTCTGCAGGAAGTCGCCATGACTGACAGCATTCACGACGAGTTCGTGAAGGGCAAGCCCGATATGCAGGGAAGCATTCGGCGTGAGCAGGACATCATCGCCGGAGACATGCACGAGATCGGAATTCTCCTGCACATATCTATCGACCTGCTGTTTCAGCAGGTCCTGGAAATGCGCGCCGCGCCAGCTCGAATCCGTGATCAGATCCTGGGACTGGGACAGGGCGTGCAGCCGCCCGCGAAACTTGCCGAGGAACATGTCGAGCGTGCCGGAGTAACGCGCAGTCTGCGAAGCAATGCTCTGGATTATGGCGAGCAGGTTTTTCGAGCGGTGGCTGACCTCCCGCAGCAGCGCCCGCAGGAGGCGCTCGCGGCGCCGATCTTCGGTCCGGTCGATCACCACGGTGATCATGTGCAGGTCATGATCGGCCATTTCGACCATGCGGCAGCGGAATTCAAAGAAGGTATCGTCGCCCGCCTCGATCTCCACCTCCACGCGGTCGCCGGCCTTGACCAGACCGGCTTTCATTTCCGCCAGCTTCCGGCCGATCTCGGGCCCGAAGATCGAGTTGTCGCTGGGAACGGCGCCAGGCACGAGACGCCAGCGAGCCGGCAGGGAAGTGATGCAGACATAGGTACCATCCTTGTCCTGCAAAATCAGGCTGGCGCCCATGTCGATGAGCGCGGTTATGAAGAACTCACGCAGCTGTTCGTCGCCGCGCTGAGGTTCAAACCATGTCAACCGATGTACCAAATGTCCTGCTCCGCCGTTGTTCGTCCGTCGGGTCCGGCATTCTGCGGCCGGATCCGAACCGCGAACCCTGTCGGCCCGAGAGAGCCCTCAGGCCTGCTCCGTCACGCGCTCGTTGAAGAACAGCGCCTGACTGATGAGAGCCTTCACCATGTCGGGATTGAACGGCTTGGTGACCAGGAACGCAGGCTCGGGCCGCTCCCCGGTCAGCAGCCGTTCGGGGAAGGCGGTAATGAAGATGACAGGAATCGTGTCGACCTTGAGAATTTCGTTGACGGCATCGATCCCCGAACTGCCGTCGGCGAGCTGGATGTCGGCAAGCACCATTTTCGGGTTCGTGCGCTTATAGAGGTCGACAGCCTCGGAATGCGTACGGGCAATGCCGGTGACGCGATGACCGAGGTCCTCGACCATCTGCTCGATGTCGAGCGCGATCAGCGGCTCGTCCTCGATGATCATGATGTCGGTAGCGACCTGACGGGAGATTTCCGTGGACGCCTCGTTGAACAGGCTGTTGAACTCGCCTTCGCTGACGCCCAGCACATTGGCCGCCTCGGCCGTCGTGAACCCTTCCACCGTGACCAGAAGGAAAGCATGGCGGGCGCGGGTCGGTACGGCCGCCAGATTGGCCGCCGCCCGCTTTTCCCAGGCAAAGGGCGAGGTGATCTGCGGCAACTCCACCTTGGTGGAATCGTAGATCGTCACGAAAAGCCTGTAGAGGGCAACCCGGTCGTCTCCGGTATCGGGGAATATCGAAATGTCCGCGATCAGCGCCTCGAGCACGGCAGCGACATAGGCATCTCCTGATGTCTGAGAACCGGTGACAGCGCGTGCGTATCGCCGCAGATAGGGAAGGTGGACGGCGACGCGGGCAGTAAGGGACATGCAGTTCTCCAATCGATATGGAATTCGGTGCGGACTCGGCTGAAAACGCAACGTCCGCAAAAAAGTTCCCATCCCACGGGAACTATTTTGCATCCTCAAGCTTATCAGGATAATTCACACTCCGCCTCGCAAAACGATGGAACTCGATGAACATGGCTGAAGGCCCTCCGGACAAGCCCAGGACGAAAAAGCCATCCAATGCAGGACGCCAGAATTCGCATGCGCTGATCGCATCAAAGTTGCGCGGCTACTACGACAGTATCATCGACGAAGGCACGCCGCCGCATTTGCTGGAACTGCTCGAACGCCTGCACGAAGCCGAAACCCAATCCAGGAAGTAATGGACACGCGGCAACGACCAGTCCCTGCCGGGAGCCGGTCGTCGCGGCCTGGCTTCTGTCAAGGCACCTTGTCATGGTCACGCCCCACGCCCTGGGACTTGGCCAAGCCATAGGCCGCGGCAGCAACGGCGATGAAAGTCAGAACCGAGCGCCCCTTGAGCATGCCGGACACATCGGCCAGAAGCTGCAGCATCACGGGATCCGGAAGACGCGCCTTGGCCGCGCGACGCCGTGCCTCCATGCGCCGTTCTGTGCGGCGGTTCATCGATTGCACGATAACCACCACGAGCAGCCCGCAGGCCGCAGTCAGTGCGGCAACGATGAGCGCCGACACGACCGGACCGACCAGGCCGGTCAGATAGAAGCCGAGCGCGAACAGCAAAGCCACATAGGCCGTGAGCCCGAAGACCGCGGCGATTGCACCGCCCAGCGCGGTCCGCGCAATACGCGTCGCCGTCGGTCGCACGCTCCCGAAGGCGACAACGCCCAAATGGTGCAGCAGCGGCAACATGATCAGCGCCGGCTAAGAAGCGCGAGCACATAGCCGATGCCCGCAGCCATGGCGAGCGATTGCATTGGCCGGGCGCGCACATAGGCCTCAAGGTCTTGCTCGGCGTTCGCGAAGGTGTCGCGGGCGGCGTCCATGTACTGCTGCGAAGTTTCTCCCGCCTGGCGGATCTTGCCGCTGCCGAACGATGCCACCGTCTGGGTGAGCGAAGCGAGATCGCGTCGCAGTGCCTCCAGATCAGCCTGCACGTCGTCGCTGGACGCCTCCCCTGCCGTAGATGCCTTGCTTTCGATATGGGCGGCAACGTCGTTCGCAACGCTCTCGGCCTTGTTCTTCGAGGCACTCGGTATCTGCGCCATGACTGGTCTGCTTTTGTCGGATTGAACGTCAAATTCGCAACTACAACGCCCCGTCGCGAAGAGTGTTCCCGGCACCTGCCAATTTGTTGTGAGGCCGACCGCGGCCGGCAGCAAATGTGACCGATCGGCAGGAAACCACAGGAACCTCCCGTAGCACCGCGCGTTTCCAGAACCGAGGACACCGAGCCTCGACCACTCACCAACACGGGAGAAAACCGATGAATTGGAACCAGATCGAAGGCAATTGGGAGCAGTTCAAGGGCAAGGCCCAAAGCCAGTGGGGCAAGCTGACCGGCGACGATCTCGACGTCATCTCCGGCAAGCGCAAGGAACTGTCGGGCAAGATCCAGGAAGCCTATGGCAAGACCCAGGAAGAAGCCGATCGCGAGATCGACGACTGGATGACCCGCAACTGAGGCCATAAGTCCTTTGAATGCAAAAGACCCGGGAGCTCCGCTTCCGGGTCTTTTGTCACCCTCAGGCAGCCGTTGTCGTCGCCCCGTAGGTCACGCCCTTTTCCTTCAGCCAGCGGCGATAGGCGATCGATGACGCATCCGCGCGGGTTGGGATTTCCTTGCGCGGCTCAAGCGGCAGAAGCACGGGCCGCTGGTTTTCCAGGATGATCCGGTCCTGCAAAAAGATCATCTGCTGGAAATGGATGAGCTCCGTCGTCATCGAGACATCGTCGATCAGATACATGATCGGATGCGCCCGGCAGCGGCCGGGATCGAGCGGCTGGACGAAGAGGCCGATGACATCCCAGCGATTGGTGGCATTCGGACAGGTCTTGTAGAGGATCGTCGTGAACGGCGTCATCACCCGGTACATGTATTGCGTGGTGATACCGTCCTGCGCCGACAGAGCCGCCTGGGGCTGGAAGAAGGTGCAGTTCGTCGCCCAGACCTCGTCCTCCTCGCGGCGGATCTCGACATCGTAGCTCTGCACTTCCGTATGCGGCTCCGCACCCAGAACATCGGTATGCACGAAGGGGAAATGCGCCATGTCGAGAAAGTTCTCGACGATGCGAAGGCCTGATGCCTTCACGGTCACGACACCGCAGGGCACATAGCGCCGATCCGGCTCGTCGGCCTCCGGCAGGGGAAAGATCTCGCGCTCGGGCTGGCCCAGTGTCGCCCAGAGAAAGCCGAAGCGATGGCGCAGCGGCAGCGGCTCGACCCGCCCCTCGGCAAAGACTTCGATCGCCCCGTCCGCCTGTTTGACGACGGTGAGATCCGTCCCGAGCAAGCGGTTCTGCGATCGGCCCACGGGGATCACCGCCTCGGTATCGAGCACATACCACTGATCAAGCGACGCCTTGTCGATACCGTTCTGCATAGTTTGTCTTTCCTCTGGAGCACGGGAGAAACCGCTTGAAACTCGATCTCGCCCACCGCTAGATTGCCCAAAAATTAGAGCGCGCACAATTGCAAGGCAACACTGATCCCCATCCGATGACGGCAAAGACCGACCATAGGGCCGTCGGCTTCACCTTTTCCGGAAGGTTGGAGCCGCAGGGCTTCATCGCGTTTGCCGAACATCGCGCGGCCCGGCTGTCGCTCGGGCTGAGGATTGCCTTCTGTGACCGCGACCGCTGTCGCCTGACCCTGTGGGGCCCGGAGGCGCTGATCGATGCCTTCGAAATGGCTGTTAGTCTCGGCCCCTATGACAGCATCGTGCTGGACGTATCACGATTTCAAACCGACGAAGACCTGCCCGCAAAGGCCGCATCATGACATCAGCCTCTCCCTGGATCCCCGTTGCCCTTTCCGCCGACATCGAAGCCGGCACCTCTGCCGGAACGCTCGTCAACGGCGAGGAACGCGTTGTCTGGCGTGACGACAAGGGCGCGATCCATGTCTGGGAGGACCGCTGCCCGCATCGCGGCATGCGCATGAGCTTCGGCTTCGTGCGCGGCGACCACATCGCCTGCCTTTATCACGGCTGGCGCTACGATACAGGCGGCCAGTGTCGCTACATTCCGGCCCATCCCGATCTTGAGGTGCCCCAGACCATCAAGGTCCCGACCTTCGCCGCAATCGAACGCGCCGGCATCGTCTGGATGGCGCCGGAAGGGGCGGATGCGGCTGAGCTCTCGACGCTTCCAGAGACGGCAGAACCAGTTCGCAGTCTCTACCTCGACATGCCAGCGGCAGCGGCTCTTGCGGCAGTAACGACAGCGCTGCCGGAAGGTTACAGCGTGAGCGCAACCTCAGCCTCAACAGTGACCCTGCAAGGAAACGGCACGACCGTGCTGATCGCCGCTCAGGCCCGTGACGCCGAGCGCGCCGCACTCCACATAACCGTCACCGGTGACATCTCGATGGCCACCCGCCGCAGCCTCGCGCTCTGGGCCACCGACCTGCGCAATCGCCTCGAAGCCCTGATGATGGAGGCCGCGTGATGATCAGGCTCTACGACTACCATCTCGACGAAAACGGCTTTCGCGTTCGCCTTCTCCTCTCCATGCTCGGCCTCTCCTTCGAGACGATTGCCGTCGACAAGGCGCCGGGCCGCGAGCAGGAAAAGCCGCATATGCTGGCGCTCAACCCGACCGGCACGCTGCCCATCCTCGAAGACGGCGATGTCAGGCTATTCGGCACCGCAGCGATCCTCGCTTATCTCGTCCGCGCCCACGCGCCTGACAGTCCCTGGCTGCCCGCCGACGCCGCAGACTTCGGACGCGTCCAGCAATGGCTGGGCTTCTCCACCCGCGAGCTTAAGCCCGCCATCGACGCCCGCGAGGCGGCGCTCTTCACCTCGGAGGGCGCCAGCGACAGCGATCTCAAGGCCGCCCGCAAAGCCTTCCGCATCATGAACGACCATCTGACGCTGCGGCAGATCGAAGGCTTGGAGTGGTTCGTCGGCAACACCCCGACGCTGGCCGACCTAGCCCTCCTGCCGAGCTTTGCGCTGTCGCGTGACTGCGGCATCGACCATGACGAATACCCGGCGCTTCGCCGCTGGCTGCGCCGTTTCCGAGCACTTCCGGGCTTCATCACCATGCCCGGCGTACCGGATTACCACTGACCTGCCTTGCTGGCCGAAAGCTGCTCGGCTAGGTCGATGGCAACGCAGGGAGGTCCGCCATGATCCGCATCGTCTTTCTCGACCGGGACACGCTGTCACCGGAAACCGTGGTCCGTGCGCCCTCCGTGCCGCATGAGATGGTGGTCCATGCCCGCACCGCCCCGCATGAAGTCGCCGAGCGCATCCGCGACGCCGACGTGGTGATCACCAACAAGGCCCCGGTCCGCGCCGAAGCGCTTGCCGGCGCCAAGAAGCTCAAGCTGATCGCCGTCTCCGCGACCGGCACCGACATCGTCGATCTCGTGGAGGCGAAGGCGCGTGGGATCGCCGTCTGCAATATCAGGAACTACGCCAAACACACGGTACCCGAACACACCTTCGCCCTGATGCTGGCGCTGCGCCGCTCGATCCTGCCCTATCGCCAGTCGGTCATCGAGGGCCGCTGGCAGCAGGCCGCGCAATTCTGCTATTTCGACTATCCCATTGCCGATCTCGGCGGCTCGACGCTCGGCATCATCGGCCATGGCACGCTCGGCCAGTCGGTGGGCAAGATCGCCGAGGCCTTCGGCATGACGGTGCTCGCCGCCGGTCGTCGCGGCGCAACCGAGCTGAAACCCGGCCAGACCGCTTTCGACGAGGTCCTGAAGCGCTCTGACGTCATCACCCTGCATTGCCCGCTGACACCGGAAACGCGCGGCGTGATCGGTATCAGAGAATTCGCCCTGATGGAACGCAAACCGCTGCTGATCAACACCGGTCGCGGCGGCCTCGTCGATGAACTGGCGCTGGAAAAGGCGCTCGATGCCGGCCAGATCGCTGGCGCCGGCTTCGACGTGACCGACGGTGAACCACCCGCCCATGACAGCCCGATGATGCGGATTGCGTCACGCGAAAACGTCATCCTCACCCCGCATGTCGCCTGGGCAAGCCGCGAGGCAATCCAGGCGCTGGCCGACCAGCTGATCGAGAACATCGAGCTGTTTTTGGCGGGTAAGCCGCGCAATCTTGTTGGCTGATCCTGCTCAGGCAGTTCAAGGCTGTCGTGTGGGGATACCCCCCTCTGTCACTGCGTGACACCTCCCCCACAAGGGGGGAGAGCGGAGCGCCGCGTTTTCCGATCCCATTGCGGCTCCTAAGGAACGTGAGGGGCCGGCCGTTCAGCCAGTCTCCCCCCTTGTGGGGGAGATGCCCGGCAGGGCAGAGGGGGGTGCGTTTCCCATGCAACGCCCTTGCCCTTTACCCGCGACGCATATCTAACTCTCTCAAAAGACAAGGGAGGACGGCATGCGGTATCTGGATGCGGACTATCAGGGTGAGGAGATCCTGACGGCGAAAAAGGGCGCGCTTGGCCTTGTCGCCCTCAACCGGCCACGGGTGCTGAACAGCCTCTCCCACGATATGGTCCTCGCCTTCGGCAAGGCGCTCGACGCCTTCGAGGCCGATCCTAAGGTCGCTGCGGTGCTCGTCACCGGCGAGGGCGAACGCGGGCTGTGCGCCGGCGGCGACATCAGGATGTTCTATGAAAGCGGCAAGGCCGGTGACGGCAAGGCGTCCGAATTCCTCAAGGCCGAATACCGCCTGAATGCCCGCATCGCCCGCTTCAAGAAGCCCTATGTCGTCGTGATGGACGGCATCACCATGGGCGGCGGCGTCGGCGTGTCCAGCCATGGCAGCCACCGCATCGTCACCGAAACGACGAAACTCGCCATGCCCGAAACCGGCATCGGCTTCTTTCCCGATATCGGCGCAACCTGGCTGCTGTCGCGCGCATCCGGCGAACTCGGCACCTGGATGGGGCTATCAGGCGAGGCCGTGAACGGCGCGGATGCCATCACCGCAGGCTTCGCCGACTGGTATGTCCCGCAGAACCGGGTGGCCGAACTGCTGGCGCGGATCGCCGCCCTCCCCGCACCCGCCCTTGGGGCAACCATTGCCTCGATCATCCGCGACTACACCGTCGACGGCCCGAAAGGCATCTTCTCCGAAGGCCGCGCCATGATCGACCGCTGCTTCGCCTTCGACACGGTGGAGGAGATCATCGCCGCCCTCGAAAAGGAACAGGGCGACCTCGCCGCCCGAACGCTCAACGCCATCAGCGCGAAATCGCCGACCAGTCTGAAGGTGACGCTCAGAATGCTGCGCGAGGCCCGCCGCTCGAGGGACCTCGAAACCTGCCTCGAACGCGAATTTGCCGGCACGCTGCAGGTGGTGAAAGTCCCCGACTTCTACGAAGGCATCCGGGCGGCGATCATCGACAAGGACCGCAACCCGAAATGGTCCCCGGCGACGCTGGAGGATGTGGCGCCTGCCAGTGTCGAGGCGTTTTTTGTGGCGCGGGATCAGCGGTTGTTTGGGTAGCCGACAGCCTCCGGCACTTTAAGAACTCGGCGGCATGCGCTCGAAGCTCGTCAGTGTTGGATCAATGCAATCCCACGATTGCGCCGCGACTGTCCAGGTGACGAATTGCGGCGCATAGCGCGCAGGCTCATCGAGACTTGCAGCCCTGACAATGAAGATCGCCGGCACATCCGGAAAGGTCATATAGACGGGCGAGCCGCAGGTGGGGCAGAACGCCTTGCGTTTCAAAGTGCCTCCATCGCCGATCATGTCGAAGGTCCGCGCTTCGCCGGTCACCGCCACCTTGGCACCGGCAAAGACTATATGCGAGGCATGCCCCGTGCCGCTTTCGCGCTGGCATTGCCGGCACTGGCAATCGACCATCGCGACCGGTTCGCCGGTCACCTCATAACGCACGGCTTCGCAGGCGCATCCGCCACGAAAGGGCTTGGACATCGCTGTACTCCTTGTTTGATGACGCAGTTTGCGGAGGGCCAAGCCCTAATCGGACTGCCGGATTGTCGCTTCGAGGCGTGGCACGACCACCTTCCAGCCGTCTCCCATATTGCGGAAGGCAACTTCGTTTTTCGGCAGTTCGAAACCGGAATGGACGAGGCGGACACGCGTGCCCTCTGCCACCGGCTCCAGGTTCCAGGTCACGACCGTATCCAGCTTCGATCCATAACCGGCATTGGACGCGTCGCCACCGCGCCAGGCATGGGAAAACCGCTGGTTTTCAACCAGCTCCAGCACTTCGCAGTGGATGGTGCCGTCCCAGGCACCCGCCGGCTTGGTCTGATAGGTAAAGCGATTGCCGACAACCGGCTCGAAACCTCTAGGCTCCATCAGCCAACGCGCCATGATCTCCCCCGTGGTCAGGGCACGCCAGATCACCTCCGGCGCATGCGGAAAAACCTCGTCGACGACGATCTGCAGTCGGGAAGAAACGTGAGCGGCGTCGGTCATGGATCGATGTCCTTGAGAAGGGTGCGAAGATTGCCGAAGCGGTCCCGCCAGAAGATGCCGTAATGGCTCATCCAGTCGAACAGGGGTTCGAGACCCTCCGGGCGGACACGGTAAAAGGTGCTGCGCCCTTCCGGACGCTCGACGACGAGCCCGGCCAGCTTCAACGTCTTGAGATGCTGGGAGATCGCGCCTTGCGTGACCCCGCTACCCCGCGTCAGCTCGACGACGGAGATTTCATTCGTATCGGCAATACGCTCATAAATGCCCCGCCGGGTGGGATCGGCAAGTGCGCGCATGACGGTGTTGACGGCTGTTGTTTCGATCATGGAAAATCATTAGCGCGGACTATTCGATGAGTCAACACTAATGATTTTCATTGGCCCTTGTGGAAAGACGTGAAAACAGTCCGCACCGCGATCATCGACAAGGACAGGAACCCGAAATGGTCGCCGGCGACGCTGGACGATGTGAAGCCGGAGAGTGTCGAGGCGTTCTTTGTGGCGAGGGATGAGCGGTTGTTTGGGTAGGGTCGGGGAAGCCTAGAATTCGCGACCGACCGACGGTGAGTCCACATACTCGCGGACAGAAGCGTTAAGCTGGGCCAATTGATCCGCGCCGACCAACAGTTCGGCCAGGGTATAACGTCGGATTGGGCGGCCAACCGGCCGGCCGACCAAGACACCATCCTGGACATCGAGCGTGAGAAGGTCATCAGGCTCCACATTCAAGCGCCGCAGAAGTGCGGGCGAAATGCTGAGAATAGCCGAGTTGCCTTGTCTGCGGATCTTTCTCTTGAGCGGCATGATGCTCTCCACTTCAACCAACTAGACTTATCTGCTTCGTAATTGGCCGCAACATCCTGGAGGCAAGGAATGGCGTCGATCGTATGCCGCGAGGGGGCCTGAGAGATCTACCGCTTTGCGCCGCAGAGAGATGATAAGTGTCCAATCGTCACTCTGGGGACGCTCTGGTCTACAGCGTGAGGCGTAGCAATTTAAACTTCGTTCGATACATTAATAGCGTGTATCACGCATCGAGCCAGGAGCAAAAATTGAAAACAAGGACTGAAGGGGAGCAAAAAGCTCAATTCTTTAAAACCATGGGTCTCAAATTCAACAAGTGCTTGAGCCCCCAGATGACCTGCACCAATGCCGCGATCCGCGCTCATTCCGTTCAAAAATCGACGGCTCTATCGTTTATCGAGGAACACGGACATGTGTGCGGGCTGAAGATGAAAATTGGCGACGGGGAACCCGTCTGCGAGTTTGAGAAGATCGGCCGCAACAATGCGTCCACATTTACGGGCTTCTGCAATGCGCACGACACCGAAATCTTTCTCCCCATCGACACCAGGCCGATCGATCTAAATGACGCGGAACAGCTATTTCTCATAGCCTACCGCTCGATAACCCGCGAATTCCATGTGGTTATGGAAAGTGCGGTCAGATTACAGACACTCCACCAGACGAATGTGAATTTGGGTGTCGTGAAACCCAACGAGCCAACTGCCTCGGCCGTCGCTCCTGTCGAGGCAATGTTCAAGTCGTGGCTAGTCTGGCGCTATCGCCTGATGCACTATGATATGAATTTTGCTAGGGGTAGATATCGGGAAATTGCGCACTCGATATTCAAGATATCGGGTCGCCGCGCCGTGCTCGCGTCGTCGTCATTCTTCCCGACAGACGAGAACCCGCAAAATAAAAAAGCCGTCAGGATCGCGTTGAACATGATCCCGCTTTCCGTTGACGAAACGGCGGTAATTTTCAGCTATCCCAAAGTGCATTCTGGTCCTGCCCGTAAGCACATTTCGCCCGTCATGATGAAAAGCGGCGAGGAACAATTGCTGGCGCTCTCCACCCTCGCACTCGATACGACGGAGAACTTCTTCCTTCGCCCGTCGCATGTCGATAGCTGGTCGGACGAGAAAAAGGCATTCATTCAAGAGGCGTATTTTTCGACTGTGAAGGAGGGGGCATATTTGAAACCCGATCCCAAATTGATGCTATTTTGAGTATATGGTTCCAGTCAGATTGCGTTAGTACGGTTGAGCTCGCTCATCCGAGGTTAAAGAACTGAGTGAACAATTCGGATTCTGGGAATAGGGAAGGCCTGCCTCGTCTTCATATCGAAGGCCACAGCGGTCGAGCACCTGAAGTCCGCCTCCCCCTCACTCAATCTCATACGGCATCGAATTCCGCACCCGATGATCCACCACCAGCTTGCGTTTCAGCGGCGGCACGGCGCGGCTGGTGCATTTGACGCGCTCGCAGATGCGGCAGGAAATGCCGATGGGGTCGAAGGCGCCGCGGTTGGAGAGGTCGAGGTCGTCGGCATAGACGAAGGCGCCGGCATAGGAGATCTCGCAGCCGAGCGCCAAGGCATAACGCGGATTGGCGGCGCGGAAGCCGGCGGAGCCTTTTGATACTTGCGTCGCGATGCAGAGATAGCGCACGCCATCGGGTGTTTCAGCCGTCTGGCGGATGATCCGGCCCGGCGTCTCAAAAGCCTGATGCGCGTTCCACAGCGGACAGGCAGCGCCGAAGCGGGCGAATTGCAGGCGGGCAGCACTATGCCGCTTGGTGATATTGCCGGCCCGGTCGATGCGGGCAAAGAAGATCGGTACGCCCTTCAGCCCCGGCCGCTGCAGCGTCGAGAGACGGTGGCAGACCTGTTCGAGCGAGGCCTCGAAACGGGCGGCGAGCAGTTCGATGTCGTGGCGCAGATCCCGCGCGGCGGTGAGGAAGCTGCGATAGGGCAGGATCAGCGCGCCGGCGAAATAGTTATAGAGACCCATGCGACAGATCTCGACCGCCTCTTCGCTGCGGAAATTCGCCTGTTTCAGCACCTGGTCGATCTTCGTGGCAGCCGTGAGCTGGGCGATCTGGATGGCGATCTGGAAATCGCGGGTGGGGGCCGAGGCATAGCGGCTGACGGTGAGGATCCGCCCCACCGGATCGAAGCGGCGGATGGCCTCGTCACCCGCCTCGCCGCGCACGACGCGCACGCCGTGTTTCGCCTCGAGATGACCTGACAGCGCCGCGTAATTCTCCCCCTCCCCGAGCTTCAGTTCCGTCGCCAGCTGCTCGGCGGCAAGGTCGAGATCGTGGATGTAATTGTCGACGAAATGGAAGAAGTCGCGCACTTCGTCATAAGGCGTTACCTCCTGGCTGGGTGCTGCCCCCAAGCGGTCATCAAGGCTTGCCAGTTGCTCGTTGCCGCGCCGGTAGGCCTG
>CALSAF010000026.1:0-37323 GCA_943372805.1 Rhizobium sp. Q54 | reverse complement strand
GGCACCATTGTCATCGGCGCCGATGTCCGCGTCTCGCGGGTTGCGGTCAGGTACGGAACACTGACCGTTCAGGTCCAGGAGACGCCGCAGGTCATTCAGCCTGAGCCCTTCTCGCGCGGCGAGACGGCCGTCCAGCCGCAGACCGACATCTCCATACGGCAGGAAGGCGACCAGATCGCCATCGTCGACGGTCCTGACCTCAGAACTCTTGTCAGCGGCCTGAACAGCATCGGGGTCAAGCCGGACGGCGTTATCGCGATCCTCCAGGGGATCAAGTCCGCCGGCGCCCTGCAAGCGGAGCTCGTGCTGCAATGATCCAGCTGAAAAAGCCTCGTTTCTCCCGGATCGCCCTGCGCAATACCGTCGCCGTGATCGCGATTGCCACGCTGCCTGCCTTTGCACAGACCGCAGTGGGCCAGCAGCAACCGCCGGAAAGCGCGACGGAAGCCGAGATCCGCCAGTTCTGCACCGGCATTGCCGATGCAGCCCGCGACCAGCGCTACCTTCTGCAGAAGCAGGAGCTCGAAAAGCTGCAGGCGGATGTCGACAGCCGCATCGCGATCCTTGAAGAGAGACGCGCCGAGTACGAGGACTGGCTCGCGCGCCGCAACGAATTCATGAAGCAGGCCGAGGGCCAGCTCGTGGAAATCTATAAGAAGATGGCGCCGGATGCGGCAGCCCCACAGCTCGAGGAGACCAATGTCATCCTCGCCGCCGCCATCATCATGAAGCTGCCGCCCCGCCAGTCGAGCCTCATCCTGACCGAGATGAGCCCGGACAAGGCGGCCCAGGTCGCCTCGATCATGTCGAGCGCCGGCGACCCCACGACATCGAAGGACCCGTCATGATGAAGCGTTACCCGGCTCTGCTGGCCGTTCTCCTCCTCGCCGGCTGCCAGAGCCAGACCGTCAAGGAAATCGGCAACGCGCCATCCATGAGCCCGATCGGGTCCGGTCTGCGCTACAGCCAGACGCCGCAGATGGCCATGTATCCGAAGCAGCAGGCCCAGACGGCCAGCGGCTATTCCCTGTGGAGCGACAGCCAGTCGGCGCTATTCAAGGATGCCCGCGCCCTGAACATCGGCGATATCCTGACAGTCAACATTGAGATCAACGATCGTGCCTCGTTCAACAACGAGACGGATCGAAGCCGCGACAATTCGACCGGCCTCACCTGGGGTGCGGAAATCTCAAACTTCCTCGGCTTCTCCACGGATACCGGTACCACGGGGGATCTCTCGACCGATTCGACCACCAGTTCGTCCGGCAAGGGGTCGACCGAGCGTTCCGAGCGGTTGAACCTTCTCGTCGCGGCGGTTGTCACCGGTGTTCTCGAAAACGGAAACCTCTTGATCAGCGGTTCCCAGGAAGTGCGCGTCAATCACGAACTGCGCATCCTCAACGTTGCCGGTATCGTCCGACCTCAGGATGTCAACGCAGATAACGAGATCTCCTACGACCGCATTGCCGAGGCGCGTATCTCCTATGGCGGCCGCGGCCGTCTGACCGAGGTCCAGCAGCCGCCGATCGGCCAGCAGGTCGTCGACATCTACTCGCCCTTCTAACCGGATCCGAGGACAGACAAATGGAAGAACCTCAGGAAGGCGAAGGCAAGAAGAAGTCGGGTCTCATGGCCCTTCTGATCCCGCTTGTCGTCTTGACTGCGGTCGGCGGCGGTGGCGGTTGGGTTATCGGCAACATGCTTGCTCCGCAGGTAAAGCAGGCCGACGAGGCCGCCAAGGCGGCCGAGGCCGCTGCAGCCGGCGAACAAGGCGGCGAGGCGAAGAAGGATGAGGAGGGGCTCCCCAAGATCTCCACCGAGGCCAACGGCGTTGTCGCGCTTGAACCGATCACAACGAACTTGGCCTATCCGTCGGAAAACTGGATCCGCCTCGAGGTCGCGCTGATGTTCAACGGTCCGCCGGACGTCCAGATCGCCGAAGCGGTGCACCAGGACATCATGGCTTATCTGCGCACGGTTTCCCTGCAGCAGGTCGAAGGCCCCAGGGGCTTTCAATATCTCAAGGATGACCTTCAGGAGCGAGTTGACCTGCGCTCGGAAGGCCGCGTATCCAAGGTGATGTTCAGAACGCTCGTGATCGAATGATTCGGTTTCTCCTCCTCGTCGCCGTCATGATGATGGCGCCGGAACTGGCTGTGGCCCAGCAGTTCCCGACGGATATCTTCAACACCCCGATCGATGGATCGGTGGCGGCGTGGATCATTCGTACCTTCGGTCTGCTCACGGTGCTGTCGATTGCGCCGGGCATTCTGATCATGGTGACGAGCTTTCCGCGCTTCCTGATCGCCTTTTCCATCCTGCGCTCCGGCATGGGGCTCGCCACCACACCCTCCAACATGATCCTGACGAGCATGGCGCTGTTCATGACCTTCTATGTCATGGCGCCGACGATGGATCGATCCTGGCGTGAGGGCGTGCAGCCGCTTCTGAGCAATCAGGTGACCGAGGCACAGGCCGTGACGCTGATGGCCGAACCGTTCCGCACCTTCATGACCGCCAATACCCGCGACAAGGATCTGGCGCTCTTCGTCGATCTCGCCAACGAACGGGGCCAGGCCACCATTGTCGACGGAAAGGTTGACTACCGTGTCCTGATCCCGGCCTTCATGCTGTCGGAAATCCGCCGCGGCTTCGAGATCGGATTCCTCATCATCCTGCCCTTCCTCGTCATCGACATGGTGGTGGCGACCATCACCATGGCCATGGGTATGATGATGCTTCCGCCGACCTCCATTTCCCTGCCTTTCAAGATCCTGTTCTTCGTCCTGATCGACGGCTGGAACCTGCTCGTCGGCAGTCTTGTCCGGTCGTTCGTTTAAGTTAACCATCCCTGCTTACGGTTGATTCACCACACTCCCTTACGGGCGATTTACCACGTCATCAGCGCCCCTTGAGCTACCTTCAAATGTAAAGAAGTTGGCAAGGATTGGCTGCGAGTTTGGACCTCGCACGACGGGTCTGGTAGCAACAAAAAAATACCAAATGGCATGATGCCGAACGCTCGTGACCGGTAAGTTTATGAAGTCCGGTATGTCCCCTCCTGTATCTCGTTTAAGGGACAAATTGACATGGCCAGCATTCTGACCAACTCCAGCGCGATGTCCGCGCTTTCCACCCTGCGCTCGATCGCTTCCAACATGGAATCGACGCAGAACGCCATCTCGACCGGCATGAAGGTTTCCAAGGCTTCTGACAACGCTGCCTACTGGTCGATCTCGACCGGCATGCGCTCGGACAATATGGCTCTCAGCGCTGTAACCGACGCCCTGGGCGTTGGCGCAGCCAAGGTCGATACCGCCTATGCCGGTATGGAATCGGCGATCGAGGTCGTCAAGGAAATCAAGACCAAGGTTGTCGCCGCGAACGAAGAAGGCGTCGACAAGGGTAAGATTCAAGAGGAAATCGATCAGCTGGTCGAGCAGCTGAAGTCTATAGGTTCGAGCTCGTCATTCAACGGTGAAAACTGGCTCGTATCAGATGCTAATGCGACCAAGACCATCGTCTCCGGTTTTGTTCGCGACGGTGATGGAAACGTCAGTGTCAAGAAGACGGACTATGCATTGGATGCTACGTCCCTGCTGTACACTGAGGCAACTCCTGGAACGATCGACGCGGACTCCGGAATCTTGAACAAGGTTGGCGCAACGGCGACCGTCGGTGCCGTAACCTACACTCAGATCTCCGTCCTTGATCTTGATGTAGAGACAAACGATCTCGCAAATGCTCTCTATTCTGTCGATCTGGCGCTCGAAAGCATGACGAGTGCTGGCGCGAAGCTCGGTTCCTTGTCCAAGCGTATCGATCTCCAGACGGACTTTGCCGACAAGCTGTCGGACGCCATCGACAAGGGCGTTGGCCGTCTCGTTGACGCCGACATGAACGAAGAGTCGACCCGCCTCAAGGCCCTGCAGACCCAGCAGCAGCTGGCAATCCAGGCTCTGTCGATCGCCAACAACGACTCGCAGAACATCCTGTCGCTCTTCCGTTAATCGGAACAACAGGCCGGCCCGTGAGGGCCGGCTGAAAACTCCCGACGCCGATATGCCTTGGTGGCTGACCAGAGGCGTGCGAAGGGATGGCTTGACCCTCCGGTGGCTGAACCGGAACGGAAGCTACACGAAGGCCGCGTTCGGAAACGAACGTGGCCTTTGCGTTTTATTAATCATGATCTGCTACGCGCGCGTACGCGCGAAGGTTGCAAAAAATCTCCTGAAAATGACATTTCCCGTTTTCGTTTAGGCCTTCATTAACCTTGATGGTTTTATCTAAGCCTATCGAAGCGGCGAGCTAACTCTTATTATTCAGCCAGTTAGCAGGCATGATGCTGTGCGCCGTTACCGGTGAGACCGGAATGTCCCTTCTTAGTCAGCCATTCAAGGGGCACTACTACCATGACGAGTATCCTTACCAATGTCGCCGCCATGTCGGCACTCCAGACGCTGCGTTCGATCGGCAGCAGCATGGAAGACACCCAGGGCCGCGTTTCCTCCGGCATGCGCGTCGGCGAAGCTTCCGACAACGCTGCCTATTGGTCGATCGCCACCACCATGCGCTCTGACAACATGGCGCTGTCCGCTGTATCTGATGCCCTGGGTCTCGGCGCTTCGAAGGTCGACACCGCCTATGCCGGTATGGAATCAGCCATCGAGGTCGTGAAGGAAATCAAGGCCAAGCTGGTAACGGCGACCGAAGAAGGCGTCGACAAGAACAAGGTCCAGGAAGAGATTGCCCAGCTGCAAGAACAGCTGATGTCGATCGCAGAATCCGCCTCCTTCAGCGGCGAGAACTGGATCGCTGGCGACGCCGGTAACGTCACCGTTGTCTCCGGTTTTGTCCGCGATGCCAACAACGCTGTATCCGTAAAGACGACGACGTACGCCCTGACCGACACTGCTGATGGCACCTTGCTGTTCGGCGGCGACGGCGCTGGCGGAATCCTGGCCACGACCGGTATCCTCGGGACCACTGGCGGTAGCTTTGGGCAATCGGTTCACACGCTGGACATTTCCGCATTTACTGGTGCCGAAATGGCGGAAGCCCTGACGCTGGTTGATGACGCGCTCGCCGCCATGACGAGCGCTGGTGCCGAACTCGGCTCCATCTCGATGCGCATCGAACTTCAGGAAGACTTCGCCAACAAGCTGTCGGACTCGCTTGACTCCGGTATCGGCCGTCTCGTCGACGCCGACATGAACGAAGAATCGACCCGCCTCAAGGCCCTGCAGACCCAGCAGCAGCTGGCAGTCCAGTCGCTCTCGATCGCCAACTCTTCTTCGGAAGTCATTCTCTCGCTCTTCCGTTAAGACTGAAGAGATCCAGCATCGAAGCCGCCCTCCGGGGCGGCTTTTTGCGTCTTAAGGAATTTTTCAGATCCAATTAACCATGCGTTAACCATAAGCCGGTTACATGAGGTCATGTAACGATGAGTTAACCAAGACGAAGAACTGGTTAAGGGCATTAGGCCGCATCATCGTTCCCGGAAAGACCGGGATGTCCCCAGATCTAGCCATTTAAGGGACACGACCGTGACCAGCATTTTGACAAACAACGCAGCGATGGCTGCACTTCAGACACTCCGCTCGATCGACTCGAAGATGCAGGACACCCAGGCGCGTGTATCCTCCGGTCTGCGTGTCGGCGGCGCCGCCGACAACGCCGCTTATTGGTCAATCGCCACCACGATGCGATCCGACAACATGGCGCTCTCCGCCGTCCAGGACGCCCTGGGCCTCGGCGCTGCCAAGATCGACACCGCCTATGCCGCAATGGAAAGCGCCATTGAGGTGGTCAAGGAAATCAAGGCAAAAGTCGTCGCTGCGACCGAAGAGGGCGTCGACAAGAGCAAGATCCAGGAAGAGATCAGTCAGCTGCAACAACAGCTTGTCTCCATCTCCGAATCCGCGACCTTCAGCGGCCAGAACTGGGTAGCCGGTGGCGATGCGGGTGCGCCCGTCGACGTAACCGTCGTATCAGGCTTCCTGCGCAGTTCGACTGGCGCCGTTTCCGTGTCGACGACGGGCTATACGCTGGATGCGAGCACGCCGGGAGAAATGACTGTCCTCTTCGGCTCTGATGGTGCCGGCGGACTCGAGCCGACGACCGGCATCTTGGGCACGGCGACCACGTTTACTGGTGTTGCTGATCAGTCTGTCGATACGCTGGATATCACACTGTACGTCGATCCCAATGTCTCGACCAACATGCAGGAAGCACTGGATCTGGTAGAAGGTGCGCTGCAAGCCATGACCAGCGCCGCCGCTGCCCTCGGTTCCATCTCCATGCGTATCGGCATGCAGGAAGACTTCGTGGCCTCTCTCACCGATTCGATTGACTCGGGTATCGGTCGTCTCGTCGATGCCGACATGAACGAGGAGTCGACCCGCCTGAAGGCCCTGCAGACCCAGCAGCAGCTGGCCGTTCAGTCTCTCTCGATCGCCAACACCTCTTCCGAAAGCATCCTGACTCTCTTCCGTCAGTAAGCGGCGCTCTGGCTAGGGGCGACTTCGTCCCGCCCTGACAGTGTCGGATGTTCTCGGTGTGAATCCGCGCCTCGCAAGAGGCGCGGATTTTCGTTTGAGCCTTGCGCGAAACTTTTGGCATTTTCGTTTCGACTACAAAAGATAAGTCGATCGCTTGCCATGTCATCGGTCTCCTTGTTAACTGCCGCTGTTAACGATTTGTTAACGGTGACGGGGACCGCGCGTTTGCGCGTTCTGCATGATGCCCTCCCGTCTTGCCGGCCAGCGCCGGATGCGCAGTCCGACACGCTTAGGGGCACCAAGCATGACCAGTATTATGACCAATGCGGCCGCCATGGCGGCGCTGCAGACGCTTCGTTCGATCGACACCAACCTCGAGACGACCCAGCGGCGCGTTTCCTCGGGTTACCGGGTAGAAACGGCAGCCGACAATGCCGGCTATTGGTCCATCGCCACCACGATGCGCTCCGACAACGCAGCGCTTTCCACCGTATCGGATGCTCTCGGCCTTGGCGCTGCCACCGTTGATACCGCTTACACGGCGCTCGACAACGTCGTCGACGTCATGTCCACGATCAAGGCGAAGCTCGTGGCTGCGAGCGAGCCGGGCGTCGACAAGAACAAGATCAACGAGGAAATGACTCAGCTGAAGAATCAGCTGATTTCCGCAGCGCAGTCCGCCTCCTTCTCGGGCGAAAATTGGCTCTACAATACCAATGCCGCTCCTCTGGGCACCAAGCAGGTCGTCTCCTCCTTCGTGCGCGGTGCTGATGGCAGCGTCCAGGTCACCACGCTTGACTTTGATACGGCCGAATCCGTCTTGATCGACATTCAGGACGCGTCTCAGGGCTTCCTCACCAAGGCGATCGATGCCGATGTCCTACGCAATACCGGTACTGGCGCCCGAGAATACTTCCTGCTCGACATGGGCGCGCCCCCGGCGGGCGCGACAGAGATCGCGATTGACACCACCACGGACAAGGAACAGCTCGACGACATGATTGCCGTCGTCGACAATGTGATCCAGCAGTTGACTGATGCCGCCGCTACCCTCGGCGCAATCACCAGCCGCATCGAGATGCAGGACAACTTCGTGTCGAATCTGATGGACGTGATCGACAAGGGTATCGGGCGCCTGGTCGATGCCGACATGAACGAGGAATCAACGCGCCTGAAGGCGCTCCAGACCCAGCAGCAGCTGGGCATCCAGGCGCTCTCGATCGCCAATACCAGCGCCGAAAAGCTTCTGACCCTCTTCCAGCGATGACGATTGAGGCGCCGGATGCCAGAGCATCCGGCGCCCTCGTTCCGTTGTGAAACAGGGTGCGGGAAACCCCATTCATCTTCGCGCAAGTTTGAACCCCTAGCTTCAGGAAGAGCACGTGGCCCGAATGGGCCGAGCCGTGCCGAAAGAGCTTCGATCGATTTCGGTAGATGAGAGAACGCGTACGGGACATGCTGATGGTTGATCTATTTCTGGTGCAAGGCTGCATCCGCCGGACCCGACCTGTCGCCCATGGAGGCGATTGCCGATGAGCATGCCTTTGGCCCGCTATCTCAAGGACTTTTCGACCCAGGCGGCACCACCGGCGGCGCCGGCTCCAAGCTTCGACATGCCGGTTGTTGACGAGTTCGACCTGGACTTTCCGGCGCTGCCCCAACCGGAAACGGAACGCGTGGATATCGATGCGATCAGGCGTGAGGCCTATGCAGAGGGTCATGAGGCCGGAGAAAAGGCGGCGACGGAACGCTTCGAGGTCGATCGGCAGGCAAACGATATCGCACACGCTCAGGCGCTTGCCGAACGCGACCAGCGTTTGCGCGATGAGTTTGCCGTGATGGTTGCCACCACGCTCCCCGAGCTGATCCAGAAACTCTCGCTCGTCGTCAGCGAGCAGGCTGCCATGGCCCTCGCTCCTGTCATCGGCGAAGCATTGGCTGAAAAGGCCGTGAAGGATCTCGCCGACCTGCTCCAGGCGGCGATCGCGTCGGGCGATGCGGGCACGATCCAGGTCAAGGGACCGCGATCGCTCTTCCAGAAACTCCAGTCGGAAATGCCCGAACACGCAAGTTTCCTGCGCCACGTGGAAGACGAAGACCTGGATCTGACGGCCGAATTTGGTGACGCCGCGCTCGTCACCCGCATTTCCGCCTTTACGGCGAGCCTCAGGAAGGTGTTGGCATGAGTGACGAGAACCATCACCACGGCAAGAACGAGATCATCATCGTCAAGCGACACAAGGGTGATCATGACGGCGCGCATGGTGGCGCCTGGAAGATCGCCTACGCCGACTTCATGACCGCGATGATGGCCTTCTTTCTCGTCATGTGGCTGGTTAATGCCGCCAACGAGGAAACCAAGGCGTCCGTGGCGAGTTATTTCAATCCGATCAAGCTGTCGGATGAGAAGCCGACCGAGAAGGGGTTGAAAAAGCCCGTCGAGACGAGTGAGGGTGAAGAGAAGAAGGAGCGGTCTCAGGTCGACGAGGACCAGGACAAGGTTGGCTCGGCAGCCGCAACAGGCGATGACCAGACGGCTTCGTCGGGAGATGAAGCCAACTATTCCGAGGCCGATTTCTTCGAAAATCCCTATTCCGTTCTGGCGGAAATCGCCCAGGAGGTCGGGCAGCAGGCGAATGTCAGTGCCAAGGGTGAGGGCGGTGCGGCCGATTCCGGTCCTTCGACCGGTGCTCAGGGCGGCGAGGCCTATCGGGATCCTTTTGATCCGGATTTCTGGACTCAGCAGGTGCAGACCGCCAACGGTCCGCCCGGAGAGCCGACGGATGCGCAAGCACCAGCCGAGCAGCCACAACAAACGGCCGAGCAGCCCCCTATGGATCCTGCCGATCCCTCAACGGAGCCGGAGCAGCAGATCGCTCTCGTGGTTCCCGGCCAGAAGCCGGCAGTCGAGGGCGTAACGCCAGGCGAGGCGTTGGATGCTGAGAAGCCGGCTGCTGGTTCCGAGGCCAAGAGTGACGTGGGAACCTCCGAGCAGTCGGAGGCCATGCCTGATGTTGCCCCTGATGTGGCAAAGGCCGATCAGACCGCCGAGGCCCAGTTCGAACAGCAGCTTGAGGCCGCCGCAAAGCTGAAGGCAGAAATCGAAAAGGCAATCGGGGGAGCTGCAGGCAAGCTTGCGGAAGGTCTTCTCGTCACGCCTTCTGAAGGCGGTCTGCTGGTAACCATCAGTGATCAGAGCGATGCAGCGATGTTCAATGTCGGTTCGGCTGTGCCGCGTCGCGAACTGGTACTCGCCATGGAGCGGCTTGGTCAGATCCTGCAGGAAAAACAGGGTCGTATCGTCATTCGCGGTCATACTGATGCCCGCCCGTTCCGTGGCACCGAAAATGACAACTGGCGTCTGTCAATGGCACGCGCTCACAGCGCCTACTACATGCTGGTGCGCGGCGGCCTGAGCGAAGATCGCGTCGAGCAGGTGTCGGGCTTTGCCGATCGGCGTCTGCAGGTGCCGGAGGATCCGTTTGCCGACGCGAACCGCCGTATCGAGATCCTGATCGAAGCGGAACAGGGGTAACCGATGGCAATTCGGCGGTTGTCCCTCTGCTTTCTGCTTTCCGGTCTGGCTGCACTCGCGGTCGGGCCGGTCAGCCGTGCGCAGACGGTGGACGAGACGCTCGAGCCTTACCGGATGTTGCGTTCACTCCAGTTTGTCCAGGATACGGTGGTGCGTGGCGACCACTCCGCAGCCGACATGCAGCGCTTCATGCTCGGGACCATTGACGAACGGCTGCGGACCGCAGACCCGCAGGTGTTCCAGGATACCCGAAACGTGGACGCAGCCCTGATCTATGCGATGAGTGGCGGAAATCCGGCGACCCTGGAGTTTCTCGTTGCGCGTGACATCGACGGCAACTTCGACAACCGCATCAGTGACGCCTTGCGCAAATACTTGAGCGGCAAGGGCACACTGATCTCCAAGACGCTTGGAGACATCGCGACCGAATACCGCAACGACAAGATCGGCCCCTATCTGGCGCTCGTTGCCGGCAATGTGACACTCACGCAAGACCCTGCCGCCGCCCTGAAGTTCTACGATTGGGCTCGCTTGACGGCGCCTGGTACCATCGTCGAGGAGGCGGCCTTGCGCCGTTCCCTGGCCGTTGCCGTGGATGCCAAGATCGTCGACAAGGCTTCGATCTATGCGAATGGCTACGCCCGGCGCTTCCTGTACTCTCCCTATGCCAGCCAGTTTGCCGATCTCTTCGTGCGCTTCGTGGTCGAGCATTACGAGGTCCTGAAGGTCGAGGACATCGAGGCCACCCTCGGCTACATGGATATCGATCGCCGTCGAGAGGTCTACCTCCGGGTGGCACGCGAAGCCGCGATCGCGGGGCGAAAGGACCTGGCGACCATGGCCGCCGATCAGGCCAAGCTGCTATCGGGCACCGAAGAGGGAGCCGATGCTCTGGCCAGGCTCTATGGCAGTCTCGTCGGGGTCCCGACCGAGAATGTCGATGACGCGATGCAGGCCCTGATGCAGATCCCGGAAGAGGTGCTGTCTCCGAGAGACCGGGCACTTCGCCAGGCGGCGGAGACTGTGGCCAAGGAAGTGCTGCGAAAGCCCGAGCCTGCTGCGACGCCCCGCACGGCTCCTATCGAGGGCACTGTGGGCAACGACGCTGCCGGCGCTGCCGCAGACCCCGAGCTTCAGGATCCGTTCGCCCAGCCCGAGCCTGTCTCTGCTGCGCCTGAAGAGCCCCCAGTCGCGCCGGCGGTTGCCGGCGCAGAACTCCCGGCAACTGAGCAGGCCGACATTGATCCGGAACTCCGCAGCTTCGTCGAATCCGGACGCTCTAAACTCGATGCAATTGATGATCTTCTCCAGAAAGAAGGCCCTTGACCATGATGGACGCGCTCTCAGCCCCCAGACTTCCAGCTTCGGATGGTGCCGTCGGCCAGCAGACGGGCGGGCGTTCTGAAAAGACCGAGGACGGCGGCTTCTCGAAAGTGCTCTCGAGCTCCGGGCAGAAGGAGCGCGGCGCGCGTGACGACAACACGGCTGCAGGGGAGCCGTCCGACGCCGAGGCGGGCGACGCAAAAGCATTGATAAAGGGGCTATCGGCCGGAGACCGGCAGCTTCTGATCGACATGGGCGGCAATCTTTCCGCAGATCTTGAGGCCTTGTCTGCGGACATCTCGGTCGATGACCTGGCAAGGCTTCTGGCCGCTGCCAAGGCGCAGGCACGCGGTGATTCCAAGGAGGGCAAAGAGCCGGAGATCGACATCAGAGGGCTCGATCCGAAACTCAAGGCAGAACTCGCCAAGGCCCTTGCCGCGGCTCGGGAGCGCAATGGCACTGAAGAGGGCGAACAGACGGCTGCCGGCGAGGGGCTTGATGAAGCGGCGACCTCCGAAACCAAAGGCCCGGATCTTAGCGATGTTCTGCAGCTCCTCGCGGGCGTTGATGGCGCGAAGACCGCTCTCGACGATCAGCGAACGACTGTGGAGCCGAATGGCAAGGATGACCAGAAGCAGAAGATGCTCGACGGCCTCCCCGTGACTGCCGTCACCGAAGATTCAGCTGACTCTTCGACCTCGGATAAGGGCAAGAACGAGGGAGAACGAGATTTCCGGTTCATCAGGGCAGATGGCAAGGGACAGCCGCTTCTTCTGCGCAGTGAGGCTGCAGCCGGGGCACAGGAGACTGAGCCAAAGACGGTTGAGACAGTCACAGTCGTCGACAGCCGCCGCTATATCGCGCCCATCTCTACCACCAACGGTGCGTCGATCACTGCCGCCATGCTGGGGGACAGCGAGTGGGTTGGCGCCATGTCTCCGGGTTCTGAGCTGGCGAACGCAGCTACCCAATCAAGCCAGGGCAAGGTTGTTCATACCCTGAAGATCCAGATGAGCCCCATCGAGCTAGGCAGTGTGACCGCAACGCTCCGTCTCTCCGGTGAGGAACTGAGTGTGCAATTGACTGTCGACAACCCAGCGGCACTTCGCCAGCTGCAGAATGATCAGAGTGACATCTTGAAAGCCCTGAAGGCCCAAGGACTGGTCGTTGATCAGGTACAGGTCAACATGCAGGTGGCCCCTGCTGATCGCAGCACCGACGCTGGCCAGAATGGCGCTTCGAACCAGCAATCCGGTCAGCAAGCGTCTCAGTTCGCCAATCAGGGTGGAAGTGAACGTCAGCAACGTGGTGAATCGGCAGGTAACGGGGTGAGGATGGCTGATGAACGTACGGTTCAAACGAGCGACGCCCCGGTTGTTGACGCTCGCGGCGCTCGCCCTGATCAGCTTTACGTCTGAGGCGGCAGCGAGCCGGGGTGGCTGTGAAGCCGCGATCGGTGCAGCAGCGGCCAAGTATGGCATTCCGGAGGGAATTCTCTACTCTGTTGGCCTTACAGAGACGGGTCGCAAGGGGAGCCTGCAACCCTACGCCATGAACGTCGAGGGCAAGGCCTTCTACTTCGATGGGCTGGAAGATGCGCTCGCTGCTTTCCAGCGCGCGAGAGATGGGGGCGCTGTCCTGATCGACGTGGGCTGCATGCAGATCAACCAGCATTTCCACGGGGAGCACTTCACGTCGGTGGAGGCAATGTTCGACCCGAAACGGAACGTCGAGTATGCGGCACGCTTCCTGAGCGACCTTCATGACCGGCATGAGACCTGGACGATGGCGGTTGCGCGATACCATGCGGGACCCAACAATGACCCTGCGCAGAAGCGTTACGTCTGTCGTGTGATCGCCAATCTGGTCGCCACTGGCTATGGAAACTGGACGCCCGGAGCGCGACAATTTTGCGGTGAATAACAACTTAAAGTTGTTTGACAGCCATGATTGTGCCGATTTGCTAATTGTGGCGAGACTACGATACAGATGGCCAAGACAATAGCTTGCGCGAAGCTTGCGTTAACTTTTCCACTAAAAACTAGTGCCACGTTCACGCTACACCTACTATATATAGATCAAATCGGCACCAATTGGTTAATCAACCGTTAATTACTGTGGTTAATTTCTCCTAGTTGTCCCTGAATCCCCCGATTCGTACGCATTGTCTATCGAAACACCACACTGATTCGGAGGCGGACGAATGATCGTAGTGGTTGATGAGCGAGAGCTCGTTAAGGACGGATACACATCACTATTTGGGCGCGAGGGAATTCCTTCGACGGGTTTCGACCCGCGGGAATTCGGCGAATGGGTCCATACGGCGGCCGATTCAGATATTGCGGCGGTCGAGGCATTCCTGATCGGGCAGGGTGAGGCCACCCTCGAACTGCCGCGGGCGATCCGCGACAGGACGCAGGCGCCGGTGATCGCTGTCAGCGATCAGCCTTCACTTGAGGCGACCCTGGCATTGTTTGACTGCGGCGTCGACGATGTCGTTCGCAAGCCTGTTCATCCCCGGGAGATCCTGGCGCGAGCGGCGGCGATCCGCCGTCGCCTGCGTGCGATTACCAATTTCACCGAGATTGGCCCGATCAAGGTCTTCTCAGACGGTCGCGATCCCGAGATCGCCGGCGACGTCTTTCCGTTGCCGCGCCGTGAGCGCCGTATCCTGGAATACTTGGTCGCCAACCGTGGCCGTCGTGTCTCCAAGACCCAGATCTTCAACGCGATCTACGGCATCTTCGACGAGGAAGTCGAAGAGAACGTCGTGGAAAGCCATATCTCCAAGCTGCGCAAGAAGTTGCGCAAGAAGCTCGGTTTCGATCCCGTCGATTCCAAGCGCTTCCTCGGCTACTGCATCGACTGGAGCTGATCGCTCCGGCCGGCCGCGTGCGGTCGCGGCTCTCCCGCATTGATCTGGAGAGCCGCCATGTCAGACAGCTTCACGCAAGGCCCACCTCATACTCTCCCATTTGACTACGAAAAGAGGATTTTGACATGAGCCTTTACGGAACGATGCGCACGGGTGTCTCCGGCATGAACGCCCAGTCGAACCGGCTGAGCACTGTCGCCGACAACATCGCCAACTCCACAACGGTTGGCTACAAGAAGGCCTCGGTGCAATTTTCATCCATGATTTTGCCAACCACCAACGGCGCCTACAATTCCGGCGGCGTCGAGACGGATGTTCGCTATTCGATTTCGAGTCAGGGCACCTTCAGCTACACGACGTCCGAGACCGACCTTGCCATCAACGGTGACGGCTTCTTCATCGTCAAGGGCACGGATGGCACGCCCTACATGACCCGTGCAGGCTCATTCGTCCTGCAGGAAGATGGCACGCTCAAGAACACTGCCGGTTACACGCTGCAGGGTTACGAATACGATTCTACCGCTGACCCGACCATCGTCGTCAACGGCTTCGATGGCCTTGAAGACGTCGATCTGTCCGGCTCCGGCATCTCGGCAGTCGCATCGACAACCGGAACGCTGAACGTCAACCTGCCCAATGGCGAAGCCAACGGCTTCGTGCAGACGACCTCTCTCAAGGTCTTTGACAGCCAGGGCTCCAGCCGCCTGATCGAATTCACCTACACGAAGGTTGCGGACAACGAGTGGACGGTGGAAGCGACGGGCCCGGGCACGCCAGCAGCCGTGTTGGCGCCCACGACCCTCTTCTTCGACACCGATGGCCAGCTCGATACGGCGCTGAGCCCGACGCCGCTTTCTTTGGCGACCTTCACTATCGATGGCGCGGAAGTTCCGGCCATTTCGCTGGAGATCGGTGACACGACACAGCTTGCCTCGCCCTTCTCCGTTGAAGAAGGCAAGGTCAACGGCAATGCAGCCTCGAAGGTCAAGGGCTACGAGATCGACGAGAAGGGCATCGTCTCCATCGCTTACGAGAATGGTGACCTGGTGCCGAAGTTCCGCGTGGCGCTGGCCAGTGTCCAGAGCCCCGACAATCTCAATCCGGTGGCCGGCAACCTCTACACCCAGTCCAATGATTCGGGCGTCGTTATTCTCGGCTATGCTGGGTCCAGTGGCTTTGGTTCGATCATCTCCGGCGCGCTCGAAGATTCCAACGTCGATATCGCAGAAGAACTGACCGCCATGATCGAATCCCAGCGGAATTACACCGCGAACTCCAAGGTTTTCCAGACCGGCTCCGAATTGATGGAAGTCCTGGTCAACCTGAAGAGATAATCGAAAGAGTAGGTTAGTCCTATGTCGCTTGCATCGTCGCTCAATACGGCAAATTCGATATTCCGCAACACGTCGCAACAGACTTCCGTGCTGTCCACGAATATCGCCAATGACGGCAATGAGAATTATGTCCGTCGCCAGGCTGTTGTGGTTCAGACCATCTACGGCGCCTCGACGGTGCAGAACGAGCGATCCCAGCAGATGGCCCTGCTGCGGCAGATGTCTTCATCGACATCGCAGCAGGGCGCTCAGTCGACGCTCCTGGAAGGACTGACGACGCTTTCCGATGCTCTTGGCGGCAACGAGTATCAGCTGTCTCCGTCCTCCTATCTCGCCAACCTCCAGAGCAGCCTGCAGTCGTTTGCGGCGCTCCCGGGCGAGTATGCATTGGCCTCGACGGTTGTTACGGATGCAATCGACGTTGCGAACTCGCTGAACAATGCGACAGCGACGACCCAGGAAGTCCGCGAGGATGCCGATGCGCAGATCTTCGAGGAGGTGCAGAGGCTGAACAAGCTTCTCGCCGAGTTCAAGATCGTCAACGACACCGTGGTCCGTCAGACCGCGACCGGTGGCAATGCCGACGACTATCTCGATCGCCGCGATACCCTGCTCAAGGAAATCTCCGAGATTGTCGGTGTTTCCGTGAACATGCGCGACAACAGCGACATGGTCCTCTACACCTCGGACGGCACGACACTGTTCGAGACCGATCCGCGAGAGGTCACATTCGTCCGCACATTTACCTATGACTCGACGGTAAGCGGCAACGCGATCTTCATCGATGGGACTGCGGTTCGCGCCGGCGTCGGCGGCAACACAGACGGGCAGGGATCGCTCGCTGCCCTGGTCCAGCTGCGTGATGTCGTTGCTCCGACCTTCCAGACCCAGCTCGACGAAATTGCTCGTGGCCTCATTGAAGCCTTTCAGGAAACCGATGCGGGCGGCGCGAACGAGCTCCCCGGCCTGTTTACCTGGCCCGGTGGCACGGTACCCCCGACAGGAACAGTTCAGCCCGGTCTCGCGGCCCTCATCCAGGTCAACCCTGCCGTCCGCTCCGATGCCAGCGGCGATCCGATGCTCATTCGCGACGGCGGCATCAACGGTGCCGCCTACGTCAAGAACACTGCCGCCTCATCTGGCTTTACCGATCTCATCAACAGCTATGTCGATGAACTCGCTGCCAACAGAAGCTTCTCTGCAGATGCCGATCTGAAGACCGAAGCTAGTGTCCTCTCCTTCGCCAGCAACTCGATTGGCTGGCTCGAAGAGCTGCGTTCGAATGCAACGACGGCGAACGAAAACAAGCAGGCGCTCTATGAGCGCACCTTCCAGACCTATTCGGCGAAGACGGCAGTCAGTCTCGACGAGGAACTTTCTCTGCTGCTCGATGTGGAGCAGTCCTACAAGGCCGCGGCAAAGCTCGTCTCCACGGTGGACGATATGCTGAAGGCCGTTCTCGAAATGGCGGGGTAATCCCTAATGTCGACCGCGAGCGTTTCCAACCTGTCGATCCAGACATCGATGCGCCTGACAATCCGCCAGGCGCAGAATGAGCTCCTGAAGGCGCAGCAAGAGGTCAGCACCGGCTTTTTTGCGGACGTCGGCGCGGAACTCGGCAGCAAGACCTCGACAGTGGTCGACCTCAATCGGGAGAGCCAGCGGCTCAACTCGATGATCAGCAACAACTCGATCGCGACGCAGCGCCTGTCTGCATCGCAAGAGGCGCTGAAGCAGGTTGCGACGGCTGCCGAGGAGATGAACAACGCTTTGATCACCATCTCGGGTTCGTCGAATAGCGATACGATCAACACCACGGTGATGACCGTGAACAATTCGCTGTCGACGATGACCAGCATGGCCAACCAGTCGGCCAACGGCGAGTTCCTGTTCGCCGGCATCAACACCGATGTGCAGCCGTTGAATGAATACACCGATACGTCGCCGGCAAAACTCAGCTTCGATGCGGCTTTCACTGGCTATTTCGGCTTCGCGCCGACGGATACAGCCAACACGGCCACGATTGCGGCGACCGGCGTGCCGAGCATGGAGGACTTCATCTCCTCGGTACTCGAGCCGATGTACACAGGTCCCGACTGGAGCACGGATTGGTCGAACGCCACTGACGAGGCGATGACCAGCCGCATCACACAGTCGGAAACGGTGCAGACCTCGGCGTCGGCCAACGAGGACGGCTTCCGTTACTTCGCGTTGGCGTCGATCGTCACCAAGGAGCTTCTCACCATCGGGGCGCCGGCAAACGCCGTCACCGTCGCGATCAATTCGGCTATCGACTACACCGGCCGCGCCATCACTGGCATCAATGCGACCCGTTCGGAACTTGGACTTTCCGAGAACCGGATCGACAAGGCGGATGCCTCGCTCAAGGTTCAGGTGGATATAATAGAAACCAGCCTGTCGAGCAAAATTGAAGTAGATGCGTACGAAGCCTCGACCCGCGTTAACTCTCTGCTTTCCATGGTGGAAGCATCTTACACGCTGACCTCGCGTATCCAGGGCTTGAGCCTTGTCAACTACCTTTGATGAGCAAAGGGTGAAATGAAACTGAAGGGCAACTGAATGTACCAGTTCTCATATGCCGAAATCATGGAGGATGGCGTCGCTGACGCCAAGGAGCGCGAACGGCAGGCCCTTGACCGTTGCATCCAGCTCCTGAGCGCGGCCCGGGACAAGAAGGGTTACTCCCGCGAGGCGATCGAGGCCTTGTTTTATACCCGCCGGGTCTGGGTCCGGCTGATCGAAGATCTGCAAAACCCGGAAAACCAGTTGGGCGAGGAAATCCGCGCCAACCTGATTTCCATCGCCATCTGGATTTTGAAAGAGTGTGACCGGATCCGCAAACGCGAGTCGGAAAACTTCCAGGGCATTATCGACGTGACAACCATCATCAGGGATGGACTTAAATGAAGAGCACTTTGCGCATTTCGCTCAAGTCGGGCGAACGTATTTTCATCAATGGAGCGGTTCTGCGCGTCGACCGCAAGGTTGCCCTCGAGTTCCTGAACGATGTGACTTTCCTGCTCGAAAACCACGTTCTGCAGCCGGAACAGGCCACCACGCCGCTGCGTCAATTGTATTTCATCGCCCAGATGATGCTGATCAACCCGGAAGGCAAGGAGCAGTCGCTGGCGATGTTCCGCAAGTCGGTGATCATGCTTCTGTCCTGCTTCGAAAACGAGGAAATCCTCGCCGAACTGAAGCGGATCGATGGAATGGTGTCTTCCGGCCGCGCCTTTGACGCGCTCAAGGCCATTCGCCAGCTCTACCCGATCGAGGACCGCATCCTGAACAATCAGGAAATGGCCCCGGCGACGATCGAACAGATCCGCAAGGAGATTGCCCCATGGCGGTAGACGGTACCTCCGCAACAACATCTGCGACGAGTACGGCTGCGACGACGAAGACCACCACTTCGACAAGCAGCTCCTCCAGTCAGGCGGCAGCCAAGGCATCGCTCGACTATGACAGTTTCCTGACCCTTCTCATCGCACAGATGAAGAATCAGGACCCGACGGAGCCGATGGATGCGACGGAGCAGATTGCACAGCTCGCGACATTCTCCCAGGTCGAGCAGTCGATCCAGACAAACTCGAACCTCGAGACGCTGATTACCGGCAACGCGCTGACCAATGCGTCCTCCTACATCGGCAAGACCATCACCAGTGCCGATGAAAAGACTTCCGGCGTAATCGCCTCTGTTCGCGTCTATAGTGACACCATGGTCGCCACCACGACCGAAGGCAAGGATATCCCCATCACGGTGGGTGTCCGCGTCGGAACAAAGCCCACAACCGGCTCGTGACATGCTAGGCCTTTCGGAGTGGGCGGCATGATTCGCCACTCCGAAAAGGATACCGTCTCATGAATGAGGCAGATGCCCTCGATATTTTGCAGGCCGCGATCTGGACGATCATCGTGGCCTCCGGCCCTGCGGTTGCTGCTGGCATGATCGTCGGCGTTGCCATTGCCCTGATCCAGGCCTTGACCCAGGTTCAGGAAATGACCCTGACCTTCGTGCCGAAGATCCTGGCGATCATGATCACCATCGGCATATCTGCTCCCTTTGTCGGGGCCCAGATCAACCTCTTTGCCACGCTCGTCTTTTCACGGATAGAATCCGGCTTCTGACGGCGCCGTCCCGTTGGCGCCGCTGACATCCTCGCGCAAGCTTCATCCTCTATCTCTCCGAGGCAGACTGCCGGAAGCGTGCTTCCGGATGACTTCTCATGAAGAGATGGACTGGATATGGCGCAACCACCTGCACTGGTAATCCCAAAGGCAAGCCCGAACGGACGCGACATCGGCTTCGCGATCGGGATCGTGATGATCCTGTGCATCCTGTTCCTGCCAATCCCGCCGTTTTTGATCGACGTCGGTCTGGCCTTTTCGATCGCGCTCTCCGTTCTGATCCTGATGGTCGCGCTCTGGATCCAGCGCCCTCTTGATTTCTCGTCTTTCCCGACGATCCTGCTGATCGCAACGATGATCCGCCTGTCGCTCAACATCGCGACGACGCGCGTCATCCTCACCCATGGTCACGAGGGCCACGACGCCGCTGGTGGTGTGATCGCGGGCTTCTCGAACCTCGTGATGGGTGGCGACTTCGTGATCGGTCTGATTGTCTTCCTGATCCTGATCACGGTCAATTTTATCGTCATCACCAAGGGCGCGACCCGTATCGCGGAAGTGGGCGCCCGCTTCACCCTCGATGCTATCCCGGGCAAGCAGATGTCGATCGACGCCGACCTGTCGGCCGGCATCATCGACGAAAAGGAAGCACAGCACCGCCGTCGCGAACTGGAGCAGGAAAGCTCCTTCTTCGGTGCCATGGACGGTGCCTCGAAGTTCGTCCGTGGTGATGCGATCGCCGGCCTCATCATTACCGCCATCAACGTTGTTGGCGGCATTATCATCGGTTACTTCCGCCACGGCATGGAACTCGGCGAAGCGGCCGACGTTTTCGTCAAGCTCTCCGTCGGCGACGGCATCGTGTCGCAGGTTCCGGCCCTGATCGTTTCGCTCGCAGCCGGCCTTCTGGTCTCTCGTGGCGGCACTCCCGGCTCTACGGACCAGGCCGTGGTCAATCAGTTGAGCGGCTATCCTCGCGCGCTCTCCGTGGCGGCTGGCCTGATGGGCGCCCTCGCGATTGTGCCGGGGCTGCCCTTCATTCCTTTCGTCGCCCTTGGTGGTCTGATGGCCTTCGGTGCCTGGTTCATCCCGCGCCAAATCGAGGCAGAAAATCAGGTCAAGCGCGAGCAGGAAGAAAAGAAGGTCATCCAGAACAAGGAAGCCGAGAAGGATTCGGTCAAGTCTGTTCTCAAGACCTCCGAGATCGAACTGGCCCTTGGCAAGCTCGTCTCCACCCGCCTTCTCGGAGCCCATCAGGAACTCGCCTTCCGCGTTGGCAAGATGCGCAAGAAGTTCGCCAGCCAGTACGGTTTCGTCGTGCCTGAGATCAAGGTCACCGACGATATCGCGATCCCGGAAAAGGCCTATCAGATCCGTATCCACGGCACGACGGTCGCATCGAACAACCTGCGTGTCGGCGAAGTTCTGGTCGTGACAGGTTCGGGCCGCAAGCCAAACGTACCGGGCGACGAGATCCGCGAACCGGCTTTCGGCATGCCGGCGGTCTCGGTCCTCGAAACCTTCACCGAAGAATTGAAGCGCGAAGGCTTCCACCCGATCGACAATGTCTCCGTCGTTCTCACCCATGTGAGCGAAGTTATCCGCAACAACCTGCCGCAGCTCCTGTCCTACAAGGACGTCAAGGTGCTGATCGATCGCCTCGATCCGGAATACAAGAAGTTGGCGGATGAGATCTGCTCGTCGCACATGTCGTATTCTGGCCTGCAGGCGGTGTTGAAGCTCCTCCTTGCCGAGCGTGTCTCGATCCGCAACTTGCACCTCATTCTCGAAGCGGTCGCCGAACTCGCGCCCCATGTGCGCAAGACGGAACAGATTGTCGAGCATGTCCGCGTGCGAATGGCCCAGCAGCTGTGTGGCGACCTGACCGACAATGGTGTACTGCGTGTCCTGCGTCTCGGCTCCAAGTGGGACCTCGTCTTCCATCAGGCGCTGAAGCGCGACGCCAAGGGTGAAATCGTCGAGTTCGACATTGATCCGCGCAGCCTCGAGGAGTTTTCCGAGCAGGCGAGCCAGGTTATCCGTGAATTCATGGACCGGGGACTGCCCTTCGTTCTTGTCACGTCGCCGGAAACGCGGTCCTATGTGCGCATGATCATCGAACGACTCTTTGCCACCTTGCCGGTTCTGTCACATGTCGAACTCGCCAAGGGCATCGAGATCAAGATTCTGGGCTCCATCTCATGATTGCTGACCCGCAGGGGACTGTGCTGGTACTGTTTGCGATCTTCTGTCGCATCGGCGCCTGCATCATGACCCTGCCAGGTTTCTCATCGGCCCGCATCTCGATGACAATACGGTTCTTCCTGGCCTTTGCCGTGTCGATGGCTATGACCCCGCTGTTGTTCGATACGATCTATCCACGTGTCTCCGGTGCTGGAAGTTCGCTGGTGGTGGTGATCGTCGCGGAACTCTTGATCGGGATCATGTACGGCTTGGTGCCCCGCTTCTACGTGCTCGGGCTCCAGTTCACCGGATCGGCGATTTCCATGGCCATAGGCCTTAACACCCCCGGGGCCTCGGATGTCCTCGAAGACACACCCGACAACCAGATGACCAGCCTCATCTCCTTTGCCGGTCTGCTCGTCCTGTTCATGCTGGATTTCCACCACGTCGTGTTTCGCGCTCTGGTCGATTCCTATACGGTGATGCCGCTGGGTGGCATGCCGGACAGCCAGAAGATGCTGATCACCCTGACCGATACGCTGTCGCAGACCTTCATGCTCATGTTGCGTCTGGCCAGCCCGTTCCTGATCTTCGGTCTGATGTTCAACTTCGCGGTTGGCCTGGTGAATAAGCTCGCCCCGCAGGTGCCCGTCTTCTACATCTCGACGCCGTATCTGCTGCTGGGTGGCCTGTTGCTGGTTTATTTTACCATTGCTGCCATGGTGATGCAGTTCGGTCAGTATTTCCCGATGATCTTCAACTTCTGACGAGGGCGCCGTGGGACCGCAGAAGAAATCAGACAAGCTGAAACGACTCGTGGCGGTACAGCGTCACATGGAACGGATGGCCGAGAGCGATCTGGGCATTACCGCGCAGCGAATCGAGGAAAATGCCCGCTCTATGGAGACGGTAATGGAGGCCATCGGCTCGCTTGATCCCCTGCATCGCCTCTTCGCCCAGAACTACGCGGACCGCTTTGACCGGCTGTCCAATACGGACAAGCAGTTGCACGGTTTGCAGCAGGTGCAGGAAATGAAGCTGATGCGCGAACGCGCCAAGGGTGACCGCCTGGAAGACAACATGAAGGACGCGCGTGACCATGAGGAGCGCCAGCGTGACGACGATGCGATCTACGACCTGATCGACATGCAGTTCGCCGCACCAGCCTCCAGCAAGGTTCAGGAGTGATAGTCGCCTCGAACAATAATCGAGGATGTCACCGTGGCCATTTCTCCTCCGAGCGATCTGGTGCTGGACGTGATCCGTGCCGCAGATCCGGCGCAGGTTGCCGCTGCCCAGGAACAGATGAAGACCAACCGCGCCAACTTCATGGCCACCAGTCTCGCCGAGAAGGGTGCAGGCTTTGGCGCGACTGTCGATATTCTCAATCGCACGGCCAACGCGGCTCGCATTGAGGCGACAGCAGAGCCGGTCGAAGACGCCGGGAAGCCGCCGAAGGTCTATCGCGACTTCGAGGCCGTCTATCTCACAAATTTCGTCCAGAGTATGCTGCCGGATGAGAGTGAGGAAATCTACGGCAAGGGCAATGCCGGCGAGATGTGGAAGAGCATGATGGCGGAACAGCTTGGCTCGACACTGGCCGAATCCGGCGGCGTCGGTATTGCTCAGCAGATGTATGAGGAAGCCCTCCAGCGTGTCCGCGGTGAGGACGGCATCAACGTCGCCACCGACGAGTCGGACCGCGGTCTTGCGATGAGCTGGGTAACCGACCTCGAGCGCCGCACGCTGGGTGCCGGTGTAGACGAGAAGAATTGATCGATTTTCGAACCATAGGGCAGAATTTCATGGAAGTTGTTTCGAGCGAATACCGCGTGAAGACGGTTCTCAGCCGGCTGGAACGTATCATCGACAATGAGAACGAACGGATCGGCAAGGACCCGGAATTCGACTTCAAGGTCTCCAACGCCCACAAGAGCCGTTGCCTTTACGAATTGACGATGCTGTTCCGCGACACCGACCCCCGCGAATTCGCCGTCAACTACGTCGAGCAGCTGCATGTCCTCAAGGAAAAGCTCGCGCTCAATGCACGCCGCGTCGAAGCGCATCTTTCGGCCGTGCGCGCCGTGGCCGATCTCTTGAAGAATGCGGTCCGCGATGCCGATGGTGACGGCACCTATTCTCAGGAACAGTTCCAGTTCAGCGAGTTCTGATGGGCAAGATACTCGGAATCGGCCTTTGGGTCTGCATCGTCACGCTGGGGGCCGTCTATGGCTCGATCTACCTGGCGACAGCCCCGGCCGGCCCGAGCGAGGAAGAGACCAAGAAGGCCGCGCTCGAACTGGTGCGTGGTGAGCCTATCACCATCCCTGTGCTTGGGGGCGGTGACGTGTCGGGCTACTTCCTGGCGCGCATCTCCTTCATGATGGACAAGGAGAAGGTCAAGGGCCAGGCCTTGCCGACGACCGAACTGATGACCGACCAGCTGTTTACGCTGCTTGTCGGCAACAAGATGGTCGACATCTCCAACGTCTCCAGCTTCGACGTGAATGCCTTCCGGGAAAAGATCAAGACCGAGATGAACGCGCGTCTCGGCGAGGGCATGGTCGACCAGGTCCTGATCGAGCAGCTCGACTACGTGTCGAAGGAATCGGCCCGCAAGGCAGCAGCCGGCGGTTCGGCTCCGATGGAGAAGACGACGGTCGTCGAGGGTGAGCAGCTCGATGAAAAGCCAGCATCCTCGGGACACTGAACAGGCTGCCGCTGCCCGCCCGTCAGTCTGGTAAACGAAAGATTGATGGCGCGATGAAAATCCGAAGGCCGCTCTTCACCTGAATTTCAGCTGTGGCTGATAGTCTCCGGGAGATCGATCCTCGGGACCAGCCATGCCATCTTCCTCGTCTTCAGCCTTGAAACTTTCGGCCGACGCATCTCTGGGCGGTGCTGGCCAGCCATCTGTGCCTGTGCTGCCGATCCTCGGCATGCCGGTGCACGATCTTGGCTGGAACCAGGCGCTGGCACTGCTGGAGGAGAAGCTGGTATCCCGCACGGGCTTTACCCATATCGCCTTCCTCAACGCGAACAATGCCAATGTGATGGTGCAGGATCCGGCCTATCGCGACGTTCTCAGCCGTTGTCTGGTCTTGCCGGATGGAATTGGCGTCGACATCGCCGCGAAGTTTCTCCATGGCGGTCGCTTCACGGCCAATCTCAATGGCACGGACTTTGTTCCGGCGGCCCTGACCTTCATCTCCAGGCCGCTGCGTATCGGTCTGCTGGGGGCGACCTCCGACGTTCTGCAAGCCGCCGCCCAAAATTTTCGCCGGCATACGCCATGGCACGAATTCGTGGAGATTTCCGACGGTTACTTTGATCGTGCCGACCCGGTCCTTATCCTGAAGCGCATCGAGGCGGCCCGTATCGATCTTCTTCTCGTCGCCATGGGCACGCCGCTGCAGGAGAAATGGGTCGATCGTCACCTGACGTCGGATCACGCCCGCGTCGTGGTCAGCGTGGGCGCGCTGCTCGATTTCGTCTCCGGTCGCGTCGCGCGCGCCCCCGGCTGGGTCCGCCGGCTTCGCTCCGAATGGCTCTTTCGCCTATGGCTCGAACCTTCGCGCCTTTGGCGACGATACGTTCTGGGCATTCCGGTCTTCCTCATCCATGTCCTGCGTCACCGGTTGCGCCACCCGCACGCGCCGTCAGCCTGACCGTATCGGCCAATTCCTGCCTTGCAATATGCCGCAATTTGACAGCATAGGACGGTGACAGGCAAACAGTGCCTCTGTGTTGGCGCTAGCCTGCGGCGAGTTGAAGACGGGGATAAAGCACAGTGACCACGGTAATCGACGGAAAGGCAGCCGCTGCTTCGGTGATCGAAGCGGTAACCTCAGCGGCGACGACGCTGGAAACATCGGGACATCGCAAGCCTGGTCTGGCGGTTGTTATCGTCGGCGATGATCCGGCGAGCCACGCCTATGTCGGCGCCAAAAGCCGCATGGCCAAGCAATGCGGCTTCAACTCCATCCAGCACACGCTGCCTGAGGATACATCTCAAGCCGATCTGATGGCGCTGGTCGCGTCACTCAATGCGGACCCGCAGGTTGATGGCATTCTCGTGCAGCTTCCGCTTCCGAAGCATCTCGATAGCGATCCGGTGATCCAGTCGATCCTGCCGGAGAAGGATGTCGACGGTCTGCACATCGTCAATGCCGGCAAGCTTGCGACCGGCGACTTGAAGACGGGTCTTCTCTCCTGCACCCCGGCGGGTGCCATGATCCTGGTGCGCCAGATCCATGGCAACGACCTGTCGGGCCTGAACGCCCTGGTCATCGGCCGTTCGAACCTGTTCGGCAAGCCGATGGCCCAACTCCTCCTCAACGCCAACGCGACCGTCACCATCGGCCACTCGAGAAGCCGCGATCTTCCCGAACTCGCCCGACAGGCCGACATCCTGGTTGCCGCTGTCGGTCGTGCCGAGATGGTCAAGGCCGACTGGTTGAAGCCCGGCGCCACCGTGATCGATGTCGGTATCAACCGCGTGGCCGCGCCTGAAAAGGGTGAGGGGAAGTTCAAGCTTGTCGGTGACGTCGCTTTTGCTGAGTGCAAGCCTGTGGCCAAGGCCATCTCGCCGGTTCCGGGCGGTGTCGGGCCGATGACCATCGCCATGCTGATGGCGAACACCGTGATTGCTGCCCATCGTCGGGCGGGTGTCGCAGCTCCGCGTTTCTGATGGGATCTTTCGCGCGGCGCCGGTTCAGGCCGGCGCCCGCCCGGTCGAGGCCCTGACCACCAGTTCCACCTTCCACAATTCCTGTTCCGGCGGCGCGGGATCGCTCTGGTTGATCATGGCGATAAGCCGGTCGCCAATCCGCTTGCCGGCTGCACGCAGCGAAGAGCGCGTTGTAGTGAGCGGGATCGAGAAGTTCTCCGGCTTAAGCAGCGGCAGTTCGTCATCATGGGCGATCAGCGAGATGTCGGTCCCGAGCTTTAGTCCGAATTCGTTCATTGCGCGCACTGCGCCGAGCGCCAGCACGGTGCTCGCGCAGAGCACGGCCGTGGGCCGGTCGGGGCCAGCCAGGATCTCCTTCATTCCGCGGTAGCCCTGCTCGTCACCCATGAAGCTGTGTCGCGTATGGCGTGGATCGAGCAGCAGGCTTTTCTCGGCGAGCGCTCGCTCGGTTCCGAGCCGGCGACGATGGGCGAAATCGAGATCTGCCTGACCATTGAGGAGTGCGATCCGTTCATGCCCGAGCTGCAGCAGGAAGCGGGTGGCGTCGTAGAATGCCCCCTCGTTGTCGACGTCGAGGAACGGATAGTCGAGATCAAGACCCGAGGACCGCCCGTGGACGATAAAGGGGAGGGACAGTGACTTCGCCATGGCGATCCGCGGATCCTTCTCGCGGACATAGGCCAGATAATAGCCGTCCACGCTGCCGCTGGCGACCAGCCAGCGGATGGCTTGCGCCTCGTCCTCGGCCGTTGAGGGCATGATGACGAAATGGAAGTCGTGCAGGATCGCGGCCTCGGCCAGGCCGCTCTGAAACTCGGCGAAATGCATGTCGGAGCTGTGGTCGGGAGAAATCGGCATGATCAGCCCGATCGATCCGGCCTTGCCGGTCGCGAGCCGCTGGGCGGCGCGATTGGGGCGGTATCCGGTCTCCTTGGCTGCCTCCATGACGCGGCGGCGCGTTTCCTCGCTGACCTCGGGGTAACCGTTGAGCGCCCGGCTGATCGTCGTCTGCGACAGGCCGAGCATCTGGGACAATTCTTTCAGGTTCACTGCGGATTCCTCTCCTCGCCCGACCGCCGAGCCTCCTCCAGCATGCGGTCAAAGCGCTTCGAATATGGCGCAGACGCGAGGCTCGCGACAAGAGAAATCTGAGCGCCGCAAATGCATCTGCCTCATACCGGGCAGGCATATGCGTCTAATTGCGGCAAATCCACAAAAGCCCTTGACTCACCATGGAACGCAATGTGATGAAATAGGGGCCAAAGCGCTTTGAGGAAGATGCGCGGACCAAGGACGACTGGCCGTCCGATGTGATGGGAGGTAAATCACATGAAGAAGATGTTTTTGATGACCGTGGCGGCTGCCGCGCTCGTGGCCGGCTCTGTCGGCGCGCAGGAGTTGAAGTTTGCTCCGGGTGAAGATGCAAAGTTTAACTGGGCAAGCTTCGAGGAACTGAAGAAGACCCAGCTCAATGGCGAGCAGATCACGATCTTCGGTCCCTGGCTCGGACCGGACCAGGTGCTCGTGGAAAGCGTTCTCGCCTATTTCGCGGCGGCGACCGGTGCTGACGTCCGTTACACTGGTTCCGACAGCTTTGAGCAGCAGGTCGTTGTTGATCTCGAAGCTGGCTCTGCGCCGAACATCTCGATCTTCCCGCAGCCGGGTCTCGCGTCGGACATGGCCAAGCGTGGCTTCCTGACGGATCTGGGCGCTGAAAACGCATCCTGGCTCAAGGACAACTACGCGGCTGGTCAGTCCTGGGTCGACCTCGGCACCTATGCCGGCAAGGACGGCAACAAGGCTTTCTACGGCTTCCCCTTCAAGACCGACCTGAAGTCGCTCGTCTGGTATTCGCCTGAAAACTTCGAGGATGCCGGCTATGAAGTGCCGAAGTCCATGGAAGAGCTGAAGGCGCTGACCGAGAAGATCGTTGCTGACGGCGGCACACCCTGGTGCATCGGTCTCGGCTCGGGTGCCGCCACGGGTTGGCCGGCGACCGACTGGGTCGAAGACATGATGCTGCGCACGGCATCGCCTGAGGACTACGACAAGTGGGTCTCCAACGAGATGAAGTTCGACGATCCGATCGTCATCAACGCCATCAATGAATTTGGCTGGTTCGCCAAGAACGACAAGTTTGTCGTTGGTGGTGCCGGTGCGGTCGCATCGACCGACTTCCGCGATAGCCCGAAGGGTCTCTTCGCCTCGCCGCCGCAGTGCTACATGCATCGCCAGGCGTCGTTCATTCCATCCTTCTTCCCCGAGGGCACGGTTGTCGGTGAAGATGCTGACTTCTTCTACTTCCCCGCCTATGCCGAAAAGAACCTCGGCAGCCCGGTTCTCGGTGCCGGTACCACCTTCACCATCACCAAGGACAGCAAGGCTGCCCGCGCCTTCATCGAATTCCTGAAGTCGCCGATCGCCCACGAAGTCTGGATGGCACAGAAGGGCTTCCTCACCCCGCATAAGGGCGTGAACCCGGAAGTCTTCACCGACCCGACGGTCCGCAAGATGAACGACATCCTGCTGCAGGCAACCACCTTCCGCTTTGACGGTTCCGACCTGATGCCGGGCGCCGTTGGTGCCGGCAGCTTCTGGACCGGCATGGTCGATTATGTCGGTGGCAAGTCTGCGGAAGATGTTGCAAAGTCGATCCAGACGTCCTGGGACGGCATCAAGTAAGCTGCCGTAGAGCAGAGCTGCCTCACGAGTGTCCGGGCCATTGGGTCCGGGCGCTCGCACAAAATAATCAGAAGGCATGCGGAGGGGGAGACCATCATGAATCCAGCGTTGCAGGCTCTGATCACGATCGTCATCGGTGTCGGTGGGTGTGTCGGTTATTTCTATCTGTCGAACATGTTCATCGACAGGGTGCTGTTCCCCGCGAAGGGTGAGCATGCCGGGCGCAACATCAACCGCGCCAATATGGTTCGGCCCTGGCTGTTCCTGTTTCCCGCAATCTTCGCTCTTGGCATGTATCTGGCCTATCCGGTGGTGGCCACGCTCTGGCTTTCGGTGACCGATCGCAGCGCTGGTGGCGCATTTGTCGGCCTCGACAATTACCAGAGGATGGTCGGTGAACCGAAGTTCTGGGAAGCGATCAGCAACAATCTGCTGTGGCTGACCGTCGTTCCGGCCGTGTCGACTGCTTTCGGTCTGCTCGCCGCACAGCTTACCGACCGGATCTCCTGGGGCAATATCGCAAAGTCGCTGATCTTCATGCCGATGGCGATTTCCTTCGTCGGCGCCTCCGTCATTTTCAAGCTGGTCTATGACACGCGCCCTGCAGGCGAGGAGCAGATCGGTATCCTGAACGCCCTCTGGCTCTCCTTCGATGGCGGAATGGGCACCGTCCTCGTTCTGCGCGTGCTTCCCGCACTGCTGCTGGCCGCCTTCATCGCCTTTGTCGCCTATGGCATCTACCAGCTGCTGCGCCCGCTCGCCGGCGGTATTGGCTATCGTGGCGGCAGCTCGAAGTTCGGCGTGGTCGTGCGCGCGGCCGTCACGCTTGCCGGTGTCTGGCTCGCCTACCGCGCCGTCATATCGATCTATTCCGTGCTCACCTTTGCCTATCCCTATGGTGAACCGCAGACCTGGCTGACGGTGCCCTTCTGGAACAACTTCTTCCTGATGGTGGTGCTGATCTGGATCCAGACCGGCTTCGCCATGGTCATTCTCTCGGCTGCCCTTCGCGGCATCCCCGAGGAAACCATCGAAGCCGCCGTCATCGACGGAGCCAATGATTTCGAGATCTTCTTCAAAATCAAGATCCCGCAGATCATGGGAACTGTCGTTGTTGTCTGGACGACGATCACGCTCGTCGTGCTCAAGGTCTTCGACATCGTCTTCGCAATGACCAACGGCCAGTGGGAGACCCAGGTCCTCGCCAACTACATGTTCGATAAGCTGTTCCGCGCCAATGACTGGGGTGTCGGCTCGGCCAGCGCCATGGTCATCATGCTGCTCGTGCTGCCGATCCTGGTCTGGAACGTCTACAACGCTCGAAAAGAAATGCGCTGAGGGGAGGCGGGACCATGGCAAAGATCGCAGGCAAGAAATCCGGTCTCGTCTGGACCGTCCATATCTCGGTAGCGGCACTGGTCATCCTGTGGCTGCTCCCGACCACCGGCCTTTTCATCTCGTCCTTCCGGACCGCGGATCAGATATCGACCAGCGGCTGGTGGAGCTCGCTGTTCTCCCAGGAGCAGAACCTCGTCTTGAGAACGGCGGCACCGTCGACCCAGCGCCAAGAGGGCAATCTCTGGGTCATCGAAGGCAATGTGCTGAGCGAAGGCGGAGCCACCGCCGAGGCGGAAATTTCGGCCTGGGGCACGTCCTCGCGCGCCATCAGCGAATACGAACCCGGCGCGACCGCTACCCTCGGCGACAGCGGCCGCGTGACGGTGCAGGCGAACGGCGACTACCGCCTGGAAAGTGATGTCGAACTCACCGGCAGCCGTGGCGATCGCATCTTCGTGACGGCCGAGCTGCCGCCGAAATTCACCCTCGACAACTACGAGACGGTGCTTTTCTCCGGCTCCACGACGGACTCGATGGCCAAGGCCTTCTTCAACACGCTCACCGTCACCATTCCGGCGACCATCATCCCGATCGTCATCGCCGCCTTCGCCGCTTATGCGCTGGCCTGGATGGAGTTTCCGGGACGCGCACTGCTGATCGCAGCCGTCGTCGCACTTCTCGTTGTGCCGCTACAGCTTGCGCTCATCCCGCTGCTGCGCCTTCATCTCTCCATCGGCATCGGCAAGGGCTATCTCGGCGTCTGGCTCGCCCATACCGGCTTCGGTCTGCCGCTCGCGATCTATCTGCTGCGCAATTACATGGTGGGGCTTCCGCGCGACATCATCGAATGCGCCAAGGTGGACGGTGCGACCGACTTCCAGATCTTCACGCGCATCATCCTGCCGCTCTCTTTCCCGGCGCTCGCTTCGTTCGCCATCTTCCAGTTCCTCTGGACCTGGAACGATCTGCTCGTCGCCAAGGTCTTCCTGATCGATGCGACCGGCGACACCACGGTTATGACCAACCAGATCGTCGAACTGCTGGGAACCCGCGGGGGCAACTGGGAAATCCTGGCCACGGCGGCCTTCGTGTCGATCGCCGTGCCGCTCCTCGTCTTCTTCTTCATGCAACGCTATCTCGTGCGTGGCCTCCTTGCCGGTTCGGTCAAGGGTGGCTGACGCCGGGACGAAAGACCAAGCCAACAGGAATGTCTAAATGAGTGCAGTTTCAAATCCCGTCATGACGCCCGACAAGGACTGGTGGCGCGGCGCGGTGATCTATCAGATCTACCCGCGCTCCTATCAGGATTCCAACGGCGACGGCATCGGTGACCTGAAGGGCATTACCGCCCGTCTGTCGCACATCGCCGAGCTCGGCGCTGACGCGATCTGGATCTCGCCCTTCTTCGCCTCGCCGATGAAGGACTTCGGCTACGACGTGTCGAACTATGTCGATGTCGATCCGATGTTCGGCTCGCTCACCGATTTCGACGGCCTGATCGCCGAAGCCCATCGCCTCGGCATTCGCGTCATGATCGACCTCGTCATGTCGCACTCGTCGGATCAGCATCCCTGGTTTGTCGAAAGCCGGTCCAGCCGGGTTAATCCCAAGGCCGATTGGTATGTCTGGTCCGATCCGAAGCCGGATGGCTCGCCGCCAAACAACTGGCTGTCGATCTTCGGTGGTTCTGCCTGGCAGTGGGACCCGACCCGCATGCAGTACTACCTGCACAACTTCCTGACCTCGCAGCCGGACATGAACCTGCACAATCCGGAAGTGCAGGACGCGCTCTTGGCCGCCACCCGCTTCTGGCTGGACCGCGGCGTCGATGGTTTCCGTCTCGACACAATCAACTTCTATTTCCACGACAAGGAACTGAGGGACAATCCGGCGCTGGCGCCTGAGCGCCGCAATGCCTCGACGGCGCCAGCGGTCAATCCCTACAATTTCCAGGAACACATCTACGACAAGAACCGCCCGGAAAATATCGCCTTCCTCAAGCGCTTCCGCGCGCTTCTGGACGAATATCCGGCGATTGCGGCGGTCGGCGAAGTCGGCGACAGCCAGCGCGGTCTCGAGATCGTCGGCGAATACACCTCCGGCAACGACAAGATGCAGATGTGCTACGCCTTCGAATTCCTGGCGCCGGAACCGCTGACCCCGTCTGTCGTCCAGAATACGCAGAATGCATTTGCGGCCGCAGCCCCCGAAGGCTGGGCCTGCTGGGCCTTCTCCAACCACGACGTGGTGCGCCATGTCAGCCGTTGGGGCGCGACCGTCCTCGACCGCGATGCCTATGCCAAGATGACGTCTGCCCTGCTGCTCACCCAGCGCGGCTCGGTCTGCATTTACCAGGGCGAAGAACTCGGCCTCACCGAAGCCGAAATCGCCTTCGAGGATCTGCAGGACCCCTACGGCATCCAGTTCTGGCCGGAATTCAAGGGCCGTGACGGCTGCCGCACGCCGATGGTCTGGGACGATCATGCCGTTCAGGCCGGTTTCTCGACGGCGCAGAAGACCTGGCTACCGATCCCGGTGGAGCATGTTCTTCGCTCGGTCAACACGCAGGTCGGCAAGCCGGACTCCGTGCTGGAGCATTATCGCCGCTTCCTGGCCTTCCGCCGCCAGTATCCGGCCTTTGCCAAGGGCGACATCACCTTCCATGAGGCGGGCGAAGACACGCTCGTCTACACCCGCGCCTTCGGCAACGAGAAGCTGCTCTGCATGTTCAACATGGGCGCAGATCAGGCCTCGCTCGCCCTGCCGGCGGGCAACTGGGTCGAGCTGGAAGGCCATGGGTTTGTCAGTAACGTCAACGATAACAAGGTAGAATTGCCGGCTTGGGGCGCCTATTTCGCGCGTCACGCCTGACAGGGGAGGATAGCATGACGGGTCTGGTTCTCAAGGACATCCGCAAGGCATACGGGCAGGTCAAGGTCCTGCACGGTATCGATCTGGAGATCAAGGAAGGCGAGTTCGTGGTCTTCGTCGGCCCGTCCGGCTGCGGCAAGTCCACGCTGCTGCGCATGATCGCGGGCCTTGAGGACATTACCAGCGGCGAGATGTATATCGATGGCCAGCGCGTCAATGATGTGCCGCCCTCCAAGCGCGGCATTGCCATGGTCTTCCAGTCCTATGCGCTCTACCCGCATATGACCGTCTACGACAACATGGCCTTCGGCATGCGGATCGCCGGCGAGAGCAGGGAAGAGATCGACCGGCGGGTGCGCTCGGCCGCATCGATTCTGCAGCTGGAACCCTATCTTGATCGTCTGCCCAAGGCGCTGTCCGGCGGCCAGCGCCAGCGCGTCGCAATCGGTCGTGCGATCTGCCGTGACCCCAAGGTCTTCCTCTTTGACGAGCCGCTGTCGAACCTCGACGCTGCCCTACGCGTTGCAACCCGCATCGAGATCGCCAAGCTCAACGAGCAGATGTCCGACACTACGATGATCTATGTCACGCACGACCAAGTGGAGGCCATGACGCTGGCAGACCGGATCGTGGTTCTGTCGGCCGGTCATATCGAGCAGGTCGGACCGCCGCTCGAACTCTACGAGCGCCCGGCAAACCTTTTCGTTGCTCGCTTCATCGGCTCGCCGGCAATGAACATCATGCCGGTGACGATCGAGCAGACGGGCGCATCGACCAGGATCCGGCTGAAGGACGGCTCTGAGGTGACCGTCGATCTCGAGACGGCGCCGACCGAGCAGGGCAAGGCCGCCAGCTTCGGCGTTCGCCCGGAGGATCTCGCAATCGCCACGGGCGAGGATTTCCTCTTCGAAGGCACGGTCGAGATCGTCGAGGCATTGGGAGAGGTCACGCTTCTCTACGTCAACGGCCCGGTCGAGGACGAGCCGATCGTGGTCAAGCTGCCTGGCATCGTCGACGTCAAGAAGGGCCAGAGCCTGCGCTTCTCTGCCGACAAGACGAAACTGCATCTTTTCGATGCGGCGGGGCAGACCTATCGCCGCTGATGACGGTTCCGGCCTCGATCCGCTTAAGGCCCTGTTATCCTTATCGGGAACAGGGCTTTTGGTTGCAGCGAATGGCCATGGAACCAAAACCGACTGTTAAGCTGTCCCTGCTAGCTTTTCCCCCCATAAGTAGTGGGAATAATGACGAGGGCAGCAACGATGAGAACGGCAAACGGCGGATCTCATTTCCTGAAGAAGGAGGAATCCTTCATGTATGACCGGGAGAACCGGTACCGCATGGAGGACACCATGAATGCCGGACGTCTGGAATACACCGAGAACGGCATGACACATATGGCGGCCCGCCGCTGCGACGTCATCCGCATATCCATGAGCGGTGCGGTGGTCGCCCTCATCACCCAGGTCAATCTGCCCAAGCAGTTCTATCTCGACATTCCGGACGCGCGCATCACCAAGGTGGGCGCCATCCTCATGAAGACGTTTGCCAACAACACCGCCGAGATCCGCTTCCTGCGCCTTCTGACGCAAAAGGAGCTGGACCGCATCTTCGTCTTCTCCACCCATCCGGCCCACAAGGATCGCGTGCTCGACGTCCGCAGCTGGTGAAGGCTGTTATCCCATTTCCGAAGGCCGGTGTGGCGCAAGCTGCACCGGCCTTCAGCATTTCTGACTGGACTTCGGCACCAGGACCTTCGATCTTCCGGACACATTCAAGGGAGAGTATCGAATGACCATGCAGAAGGTAGCCATCGTCACGGCAGGGGGAAGCGGCATGGGGGCAGCGGCAGCGCGCCGGCTTGCCGCCGATGGCTTCAAGGTCGCCATCCTCTCTTCCTCCGGCAAGGGGGAGGCGCTGGCCGCCGAACTCGACGGCTTCGGGGTGATGGGCTCCAATCAGTCTCCGGAGGACATCGCGCGTCTCGTCGACGGTACAATGGAGCGCTATGGCCGTATCGATGTTCTCGTCAACAGCGCCGGCCATGGGCCCCGTGCGCCTATCCTCGAGATCACCGACGAGCAGTGGGTCAAGGGCATGGATGTCTACCTGCTCAATGTCATCCGCCCGACGCGCCTTGTGACACCGATCATGCAGCGTCAGAAATCCGGTGTGATCATCAACATTTCCACTGCCTGGGCTTTCGAGCCGTCCTCGATGTTCCCCACATCGGCCGTCTTCCGCGCCGGCCTCGCATCCTTCACCAAGATCTTCGCAGACAACTATGCAGCGGAGAACATCCGAATGAACAACGTCCTCCCCGGTTGGATCGACAGCCTGCCAGCGACCGAGGAGCGGCGGGATGGCGTGCCGATGAAACGTTACGGTACCAGCGAGGAAATCGCCGCCACGATCGCCTTCCTGGCCTCTGATGGCGCAGCCTACATCACCGGCCAGAACCTCAAGGTCGACGGCGGGTTAACCCGTCACGTCTGAAACTATTTCACGCCGGGCGTTCCGAATGAGACAGAATCCGCCCGACGTAAACCTCTTGGTTACCAAACTTCTTCATTCTTTAGGGCAGTCGACAGGATGGCAATGCCACCACCCTGTCCCAGTAAAGCCGGCTTCCGCTGCTAGGTCGCCGGCTCCCAGAGTTTTGGTAAGCGAGTTCAAGTATCATGGCGTCCTCGACCCGTAAGGTCACCGGCGGCAATGGCGTCGCCGTTCAAATGATGAAGTCGCGCAAGAAGAAGCGCGGCTCCAGCCTGCCGACGGTCTTGGGCATCGGACTGGCCTGCCTCTTCTGGGGCACCGCGAGCCTTGCCGTCTTCAAGGGCCTTTCGTCATCTACCATCGAAGTTCCGGCCGTCGCCGGCCATAATCTGCCAAGGCCGGACATTGCGCTGGTCAAGCCGCTTCCGCCACGCGTTCTGTCGGCGGATGCGACCGACTTTGCGGCCATCGAGGAGATGCGCGATCGCTTCGCCGAGGCCATCGCCGCGACCGATCACCTCGGTCTGCTGATGCTGCCGGCGGCCATGCGCCTTGCCGAGGTCGACAAGTCCGATCGTCTCCTGCTCGCCCGTGTCGAAAGCGTCACGGACTCCCAGGCACTGGCCGTTTTGCGCGAGGCGCTGGTGAAGGCGGAGGCCGGACGACAGCAGGCCGCCTTGGCGACCATCGCTCATGAGCGCCGCAGCGGGTTGGACGATGTCGATTCCGTCGTGACGGCGTCCATCTCCCGTGAACCAACCGCAACAGCGCCCGTGGCCCTCGGCTATGCCGCAGTGCCGTCTGCGCCGGAGATGATGGCGGCTGCCGATCCGCGTGAGGAGCCCTTTGAGGAACTTCTGTCCGAGCCGCAGGGCGACGATCACGGAGCCCTTCCGGACGACGGCCCGGTTCCCGGGGCCAAGCCGCAGGCAAAACCGCGTGTCGAGCGGGTCCCGGCGCCCGAGGCGCCGCCTGCGACGGCTGCTTCGGAAAAGCCGAAGAAGACTTTGATGAATATGCTGGCCTATGCCAAACCGGACAATCCGATCACCACGGATGACGGCGCAGGGGGCATCTTCAACCGCAAGAACAGCCTGCCCGGTCCGGGCAGCCGCATCGCGGTCTATGTCATTGAAGATGCCGTCGTACACATGCCGAACGGCGAGAAACTGCGAGCCCATTCCGGCCGGGGCCACATGCGTGACAATCCGAAATACGTGCACGTGAAAAACCTGGGCCCCACACCGCCGAACGTCTACAGCCTGCGCATGCGTGAGGCCCGCTTTCATGGCATCGAGGCGATCCGCATGAACCCGGTCGGCGATGCGAAGATGTACAATCGCGAC
>CALSAF010000025.1:0-38135 GCA_943372805.1 Rhizobium sp. Q54 | reverse complement strand
TGCGCTATGCGAACCAGGAACAGGACCGGGTCCGTTTCAACTATCGCTACATTTCGGCCGCACCCCGGCAACAGACCTCGATCGGGCTGATGCTGGACGGACTGGAGCCCCTGCCCGACAGCCTGCCGGACAAGGCAATCCTGATGATTTCGGGAAGCCTCACCGTCGGCATCGAGGAGATTGCGCGGGACGCCGAACTGAAGGCACTCACGCACTGGCTCAGCCGCACGGTGCGCCACGACACACGTCTCGTCACCATCTGCTCCGGTGCGCTGCTGGCTGCTGCCGCCGGGCTGATGGAGGGGCATCAATGCACCACGCATGCTGAGTGTCTGGACGAACTGCGCTTGCTTGCACCGACGGCCAGCGTGCTGGAAAACCGGCTCTATGTCGAAGATGGCAACCGTTTTTCGAGCGCAGGGATCTCGACCGGCATCGACCTGATGCTGCATCTCGTCAGCCGCTTTGCCTCGCCGCAGGCAGCACTGTCTGCCGCCCGCAAGATGGTCATCTATCTGCGCCGCAGCGGCCAGGATCCGCAGATGTCGCCGTGGCTTTCGGGGCGCAACCACATCCATCCGGCAATCCACCGGGCACAGGATGCGATCATGGCCGATCCGGCGCGGGACTGGTCCCTGCCGGGGCTCGCCGACATCGCGCATTTGAGCGAACGGCATCTTTCTCGCCTCTTCCGCGAACATGTCGGTCAGTCGGTCGTCGATTACGTCAACCTCATGCGGGTGACGCTCGCCCAGGAGCTTCTCAAGCAATCGAGGCTCGACATGGAAAGCCTGGCGCATCGTGCGGGTTTCGCCTCCTCTCGGCATATGCGGCGGGTCTTTGCCCAGCATCACGGCCTGTCGCCCAGCGCGTTTCGCAAGGCTGGAGACTGAAAGTCCGTGCGACACTGGAAAGCCGCAATGCGAGACCCATATCGAGGCCATGCGCGGGCGATAGGACAAACCCGCTTCAGAACCCATCAATGCTTTTCAATGGTGCCGCCGACTTACGCTTGATAGCGTCGCCCTGATCCTTCCTTTCCCCATCCATCCGAGGCTTCACATGCAGAAACGTGCTCTTGGCCGCACCGGCCTTTCGATCGCCCCCGTCGTCTTCGGCGGCAATGTCTTCGGGTGGACCGCCGACGAGAAGACCTCGTTCGACCTTCTCGACCGCTTCTTCGAAGCAGGCTTCGACACCATCGACACGGCAGACGTCTATTCGTCCTGGGTGGAAGGCCATACCGGCGGCGAGAGCGAGAGCATTATCGGGCTGTGGCTTAAACGCGGGTCTGTTGCGCGCGATCGCGTGACGATCGTCAGCAAGGTCGGCTTTGACACGCAAGGCCGCAAAACAGGTCTCTCCGCGCGCTGGATCAAGGAGGCCGCAGAAGCATCGCTAAAGCGTCTCGGGACTGATCATATCGACCTCTACCTCGCCCATAAACCGGATGACGAGACCCCGATCGAGGAAACGCTGGACGCGTTCGACCGGCTGAAGGAGGAAGGCAAGGTCCGGGCCATCGGCTGCTCGAACTATGACGCCCAGCAATTGCAGCATTCGCTTGATGCAGCAGCACAAGCGGGTCTTCCCCGCTTCGACGTGTTGCAGCCGGAATACAATCTCTACAGCCGTGACCGCTTCGAAGGCCCAATCCGCGACCTTTGCCTGGCCGAAGAGATTGGTGTCATCAGTTACTACGCGCTGGCCGCCGGCTTTCTCACGGGCAAATACCGCAAACCGGAAGACACGGCGAATTCCTCGCGCGCCTATCGGGTGGGCAGCTATCTGAACGAGAGGGGTCATCGCATTCTCGCCGTCCTGGACCAGGTGGCTGCGCAAACCAACACCAGTGCAGCCACCGTCGCCATAGCCTGGGTTGCAGCACAGCCGGGCATCACGGCTCCCATCGCATCGGCCACCAGCCTCAGGCAGCTGGAAAGCCTGATCGCTGCCGGTAAGCTGGAGCTGACGCAAACTCAAATCGCCCAACTCGACGAGGCCGGCGCGTGACGAGGCCGGCACCGATCATTCGGGACGCCACGGCGGCTGACGAAGCCGCCTGGCGTGGCCTCTGGAACCAGTATCTCGCCTTCTACAACGTGGACCTCGCCGACGATGTCACGGCCCATACCTGGGCGCGCATACTCGACCCTTCGTCGCGCGTCGCCATGCGGGTTGCGGAGGTGGACGGCTTGCTCGCCGGATTTGCCATCCACCATTTCCACGATTCAACCTGGGTGAAGACTCCGGATTGTTATCTCGAGGACCTCTTCCTCGATGCGTCCTATCGCGGCCAGGGCATTGGCCGGGCGCTGATCGACGATCTGATCGCGATCACGAAGGCAAAAGGTTGGTCGCGGCTCTACTGGCATACCGACCGGGACAACGCCACCGCCCGCAAGCTTTATGACACTTACGCGCCGGAAGACGGCCATGTACGCTACCGGCTGAAGCTCGGCTGATACCTGTCAGCCCTGCCAGCGGAAGAAATCGATGAAAGCTCGCAGGGCCGGGCGCATCTGACGGCGGCTGGAATAGTAGAGCGAGAAACCGTCGAAGGGCGGGCACCAGTCTTCGAGCACCCGGATCAGGCGTCCCTCCTGGATATCCGCCTCGACGCCGGTGTCGAAGAGATAGGCGAGGCCCGCGCCATCGATCGCGGCCTGCCGCATCAGGCCCTGATCGGAGAGGATCAGCGGCCCGCGGACATTGATCGACATTGCGCGACCGTCCTTCTCGAATTCCCAACGATAGATCGTGCCGCTCTGGAAGCGCCTTCGGATGCAGGCGTGTTCGGTCACGTCACGAGGCTCGCGGGGCACGGGATGCCTTGCAAAATACTCCGGCGAACCGACGACGGAGCCGCGCCAGGGGCCACTCATCCTGACGGCAATCATGTCGGCATCGAGATGTTCGCCGAGCCGCAGGCCCGCGTCATAGCCCTTTTCGACGATGTCCTCGAAGCGGTCGTCGGTCACGATCTCCAGTTCGATCTCGGGATAAGCGGCGGCAAAGGCACCGAGCCGTGGGGCGATCAGGCTCTGCGCTGCCAGCATCGGCATGGTGATGCGCAGCGCGCCAGCGGGGCGGCCACTGCTGTCCGAGAGCGCTTCGATCGCAGAAGCGATATCGGCCAGCGCCGGCTGTAGTGTCTCCAGAAGCCGGCGTCCCTCGGCGGTTGGCGCGGCACTCCGCGTCGTCCTCGCCATCAGGCGAAGGTTCAGGCTCTCCTCCAGGGACGAGATCGCATGGCTCACGGCCGAGGGCGCAATGCCGAGTTCGGCGGCTGCCTTGCGGAAGCTGCCGTGATGAGCCACCGTGGCAAGGACGGCAAGTTGCGAAAGCTGGGTTCGGTTCATTATTCGAAATGATAGAACAAGGTGATCCGCAATGCATGGATTTTCTGAAGAGACGTTTCGCCCTAGTTTGCCCTCACCAGCGCAGCATCGCGCAACAAGGTATTTCAGGAGGCCATTATGAAGACCCGCAGACTCGGCACGCTTACCACCTCGACCATCGGCTTGGGATGCATGGGCATGAGCCATGCCTATGGCACCAATATCGACGAGGCGACGGCCCAGAAGCTGTTCGACCATGCGGTCGAACGCGGTGTCACCTTCTTCGACACGGCAGAGGTCTATGGCCCTTTCACCAATGAGGAACTGGTCGGCAAGGGACTGAAGCGCCATCGCGACCACGTGGTGATCGCCACCAAATTCGGCTTCACGATCGGCGACGAGGCGAAGGCGGTGCGCCCCTCCGGTCTCGACAGCCGGCCCGAGCATCTGCGCGCGGTTGCGGAAGCCTCGCTGAAGCGACTGGGCGTCGAGGTCATCGACCTCTTCTACCAGCACCGCGTCGACCCTGATGTTGCGATCGAAGAGACGGTCGGGGCCATGGCGGACCTCGTGAAGGAAGGCAAGGTTAAGGCGCTCGGCCTCTCGGAGGCAAGTGCCGCGACTCTGCGCCGGGCCCATGCCGTACATCCGATTTCCGCCATCCAGAGCGAATACTCCCTCTGGACCCGCGACCCCGAGACCAACGGCGTGCTCGACACCTGCCGCGAGCTCGGCATCGGCTTCGTGCCCTTCTCGCCGCTTGGTCGCGGCATGCTGACGGGTGCGCTCAAGGACCTTTCCAAGCTCGGCAAGGACGACTTCCGCCGCGGCTTGCCGCGCTTCGATCAGGAGAATTTCGACGCCAATCTGGCGCTCGTCACGGCGCTGGAAGCCATGGCGGCTGAGAAGGGTGTTACGCCCGGCCAGCTCGCGCTTGCCTGGGTTCTCGCCCAGGGCGATTTCATCGTGCCGATCCCGGGCACGACGAAGATCGCCAATCTCGACAGCAATATCGATGCGACCGAGATCACGCTGTCGGCGCAAGACCTCGCCACGCTGTCGGCGGTCGTCTCGCCCGACAAGGTGGCCGGCGCGCGCTACAACGAAGCCATGTCCAAGATGGCGGGCCGGTAACAACGCCTCAAGCAAATCGCCGGCTGCCGGCGACGCAGAGCACCACGAGCAGGGCTGTCGCCAGCATGGGAAGGCTCACCGTCTCATGCAGCAGCCCTGCGGCCAGCACGAAGCTCAGAAACGGCTGCAGCAACTGCAACTGCCCGATCGAGGCGATGCCGCCCAAGGCGAGGCCGCGATACCAGAAGACGAAACCGATCATCATGCTGAACAGCGAAACGTAAGCCAGCGACAGCCAGCCGGAGGTCGAGACAAGGCCAAGATCCTCCGGCACGGTCCACAGCGCGAGCGGCAGCATGACCGGCAGCGACAGCACCAGCGCCCAGCTGATCACCTGCCAGCCGCCCAGCCGCCGTGACAGGCGCGCGCCCTCTGCGTAACCCATTCCACAGGCGAGGATCGCGGCGATCATCAGCCCGGCACCCGTGATCGCCATATCCGCCGTCGTCGACAGTGCAAAACCGGCAACCAGCGCCGCGCCCGTCACGGAGAACATCCAGAATACCGCAGAGGGGCGTTCGCCCGCCCGCAACACGCCGAAGAGAGCGGTGCAGAGCGGCAGCAAGCCGACGAAGACGATCGACTGGGCCGAGTTGATGCTTTTCAGCGCCAGCGCCGTCAGCAGCGGAAAGCAGACAACGACGCCCAGGGCTACGACCGCCAGCGGCAGCAGATCGCTGCGCAGGGGACGCTTCTCCCGCATCGCGATCAGCAGCGCAGCTCCCAGAAGTGCGGCGATCACGGCTCGCGCCGATGTCAGAAACAGCGGGGCAAAATCGGCCAATCCCACGCGCGTTGCCGGTAGCGAGCCGCTGAAGATCAGCACGCCGATGAAACCGCTGGCCCAGGCTTTCCACGAAATCGTCATTCTCGTCTCCATTGTCTTGTTCCTCCCTATCGCCCGAGGGGGCTGGCGCATCCAGAGACGGAGCGATACAATCTGGCCAAACTGTATTGATGACAAAGGCCATACAGATGAACGAGCATGTTCAACCATCAGAGCTATCCACCTCAAGGACGGCGCAGGTCATGGCCGATATTCGCGGGCGCATCGGCGCGGGCCAGCTGGTGCCAAACGACCGGCTGCCCTCGATCCGGCGCCTCGCCGTCGAGCTTTCGGTGTCGCCCTCCACCGTCGTCGAAGCCTATGACCGGCTCTCTGCCGAAGGGCTGATCCGCCCGCGCCCCGGTTCGGGCTTCTTCGTTACCGAGGCCGGACGCACACCTGCACCACTTGTCCGGCTGGAGCCTCCCCGGGCGCCGGAAGTCGATCCCTTCTGGGTGGCACGCCAGGCGCTCGATGCCGATCCCGGCACATCGAAGCCCGGCTGCGGCTGGCTGCCGCCGGACTGGATGCCGACTGCTCTCCTGCATGCCGGCATGCGCAACGTGCTGCGCCAGGCGACCAGCCTCACCACCGACTACGGTCCTTCGCGCGGCAGTGCTGCGCTCAGGCGTTTCGTCGAGACGCGGCTACGTCAGCAGTCGATTACGCTGTCCGAGGATCAGGTGCTGCTTGCGGGCTCCGCGACCCAGGCGCTCGATCTCGTCTGCCGGCTGCTTTTGCGCCCTGGCGACCGCGTCATCGTCGACGATCCCTGCTACTTCAATTTCCAGACGCTGCTTAGAGCCCATCAGGCCATCGCGGTCCCCGTGCCCTATACCGCAGATGGACCCGACATCGCCGCCTTCGAGGCGGCCGTCACCCGCGAGGCACCGCGGCTTTATCTGACCAATTCCGGCCTGCACAATCCGACTGGCGCGACTCTCTCGCCGCAGATTGCCTTCCAGCTGCTGGGCGTGATCGGGCGGTCCGATATGCTGGTGGTCGAGGACGACATCTTCGCGGATTTCGAGCCGGAGCCGGCGATCACGCTCGCCACACTCGACGGGCTTTCCCGGGTCATCCGCATCGGCAGCTTTTCCAAGACCATCTCGGCCTCGCTGCGCACGGGCTTCATCGCCACCGATGCCGAACGCATCCGGCTCTTGACCGACCTGCAGGTCGCCATCCAATTTGGCGGCCCGAGCCAGGTGGCGACGGAGGCGATCCATGGCGTGCTCGCAAGCGGCGGCTATCGGAAGCACCTCGATCAGCTGCATCGCCGCCTGGATACGGAACGGCGCGCGGTCGCCACCCGTCTCGGTGACCTCGGCATCACCCCGGTTCTGACGCCACGTGGCGGCCCCTATCTCTGGTGCCGTATGCCCGAAGGGATCAGCTCGACCGCGCTCGCCCAGGCCGCCCTGACCCAGGGCGTGGTGCTGGCGCCCGGCAATGTCTTCAGCCCCTCGCTCTCGGCAGACGGCTTCATGCGCTTCAACGTCGCGCATATGGGTGATGCACGACCGTTCCGGGTGCTGGAGCGGGCCTTGAAGGCGATGGGATAATCAGCCGCTGATAGCCCGGCGATAGGCCGACGGCGTCGTGCCGGTGACGGCCTTGAACATCCGCGTCAGATGGCTCTGGCTGCTGAAACCGCAGGCCGAGGCGATCTGGGCAATCGGGTCAGTGCCGTCAAGCATGCGCCGCGCCCGGTCGATGCGGCGGTTCAGGATGAAGTCATGCGGGGAAACACCGCAGCTTGCGCGAAACATCCGCTGCAGATGAAATTCGCTAAGGTCGGCGAGCTTCGCCAGATCCTTCAGCGTGATCGTCTGGTCAAGGCTCGCCTCGATATGCTCGACGAGGCGCCGCCGCAGGACGGGCGCCAGACCGCCGCGCAGGACCGGACGCCGCTCGCCGCCGTAACGCGGATCGGCAAACAACTGCTCGACCGCAGAGACGATCGCCTGTTCGGCGAGCAGCCGGTTGCCGCCCTGTGTGGCATTGGCCAGATGCACCAAAGCCTCTGCCAATCGTGGCGCCTCGTCGAAGGTCGCTTCCGGCAGAAGCATCAGCCGGGCATCGCGGTCGAAGGTCTCCGAGAACAAGCGGCGCAGCTCGTCGTCGGCGACATAGAGATGCACGAATTCGAAGTTGTCGGTGATCTCCCATTCCGACGAGGCCCCCTGCGGCATGATGCAAAGCGCGCCCGGCCAGCCGGCAATGCTGCCGGCATCGATCCGCCGTGTGCCGTCGCCGCCGCGCAGGTAACAGCTGAAGGTGTGGCCGTCGGTCCGCTCGTAGCGCATGCGATCATGGCTGTTGCGCCAGATCGCGCTCGCCCGGCCCTCGCCGAGGTCAAGCGTTTCCCCACGCTCGGCACGGGACGAGGCGGACAGGGAGCCGAAGACGGTGGCGGTGTGCAGCATGGATGGTCCTTGAAAGATCGTCTGCATTGTAGCGCGCTTGATGCGCTGCGCCATCACCAATCGGATAGGCGTAACCGCCGTAGCGAAGAACACCGCAAGATCATGCAAGAACGGAGGGCGCCAGCGGCGTTACCTGCCTCCCGAAAGCGAGGCGCAATCCATGACCAATCTTCTTCTCTTCTCGTCGACCGTGCTGATCTGGGGCACGACGTGGATCGCGATCGCGCTGCAGATCGGGCCGGTGCCGGTGCTGGTCTCGGTCTTCTATCGCTTCGCCCTTGCCGCCCTCGTGCTCGTCGGCGTGCTGGCCCTCACAGGTCGCCTGAAAGTGCCGACGTTGAAGCAGCAGCCCTTCATCCTTGTCCAGGCGCTGTCGCTCTTCTGCTGCAACTTCCTCTGCTTCTATCACGCGGCAAGCTATGTCCCCTCGGGCCTCATCTCCGTCGTCTTCTCGCTTGCCACGGTCTATAACGCCGTCAATGCCCGAATCTTCTTCGGAGACAAGATCAAGCCACGCACGCTGGTCGCCGCGGGTCTCGGTGCCACCGGGCTTGCGTTGCTCTTCGGACCTGACATTTTCATCGCCGTCAATCTGGACAGCTGGAAGGGCATCGGCCTTTCGGCGCTCGGCACACTGTTCTTTTCCTTCGGCAACATGGCGTCCCGGCGCAACAGTGCTGAAGGCATTGCGCCCGTGACCGCCAATGCCTGGGGCATGAGCTATGGCTCGATCGCGCTTCTCGCCCTGATCGGCATCACCGGCACCCCCATCGTGCTGCCGCCGAACCAGACCTATCTCGCCGCCCTCGTCTATCTCTCGGTCATAGGCTCGATCGTCGGCTTCACCACCTATCTGATGCTGGTCTCGCGCATCGGCTCGCAGAAGGCCGCCTATGCCACGGTGCTCTTCCCGGTCGTCGCGCTGACGCTTTCGAGCCTTTACGAAGACTATCACTTCACGCCGCTCGCGATGCTGGGCCTCGCACTGACGCTCGCCGGCAATGCCGTGATGTTTGCCCGGCTGCCGCGCCGACATGCCGTGCCAGCCGTCGATGCCGCCGACCTGAAAGCCTGATTGCCGAGGCGTCGATCCCGACCGCAGACGGGTTCCCCGCCACTGAGGCCTGTTCGATTTCGCGCGTCAGCGACGACTTTCTACGCTATGAGAAGCACGACTGCCCGATCTCAACGCTGAAAGTGCCCATGGCTTTACGTCTCACCCCGGTGGTCTGTCCTTGACCGGCCTCCTCGATACCGCCGCGCTCGCGCGGCTCGGCTTCAGCACCTTCTTCACCGAGCAGGTGACGGCTGATGAGGGCGAACTCGTGGTGCGACGCATCTCCTCGGTGCATCGCGACCGTCTGGAGGCGATCGACGCGACGGGGCCCGTAGAGATCGACCTTCCGCCCAACAGCAACACGGCGGATTTTGCCGTGGGCGACTGGGTTCTCGCCGAGCGATACACGGACCTCCTCGTGCGCCGTCTGGATCGCCAGACCGTGCTGCAGCGGCGGACCGAAGGCGCCTTTGGCCAGCAACTGGCCGCCGCCAATGTCGATACGCTGTTCATCGTCACTTCCTGCAATGCCGATTTCAACGCCGCCCGGCTAGAACGGTATCTGGTTATGGCCAATCAGGCCGGCACGCGACCCGTTATCGTGCTGACCAAGGCCGACACGGTCGACGACGCATCCGTCTACGCTGACGAGGCCCGAGGCCTGCAGCGCGATCTGCCCGTCGTGATCGTCAATGCCCGCTCGCCGGAAGCCATCGACCCCTTGATGCCCTGGTGCGGCCCTGGCCAGACCGTTGCACTCGTAGGGTCTTCCGGCGTCGGCAAGTCGACGTTGGTCAACACGCTCGCCGGTCACGGGGCCGAGACGGCCCAGAAGACCGGTTCGATCCGCGAACATGATGCCAAGGGGCGGCACACGACGACGGCCCGGTCCCTGCATGCGATCGCCAGCGGCGGCTGGGTGATCGATACGCCCGGCATCCGCACGCTCTATGTCAGCGACATCACCGATGGCATCGATACGCTGTTTGCCGAAATCACCGAGCTTGTCCCGCATTGCAAGTTTCGCGATTGCAGCCATTCGCACGAAAAGGGTTGCGCCGTGCAAGCGGCAATCAAGGACGGCTCGCTTGAGCCTGCGCGTCTCGAGCGCTGGCGGCTGCTGCAGGCGGAAAACCGCGACCGCACGCCCGTTTATTCCGGGCCGAAGGGCAACAAGACGCTGCGCAAGAAGAAGTATTGAGCTTTCGGTCTCTTATCCCTACATAAGGAATATCAGCGACGCCCTTCGCACGCGTCGCGTTCGCTCGCCATATGCGAGCTTTTCTTTCCCGTTTACAGCGACATTCCAGGCTCCGGCATTCTGCCGGCGCATTTCCAGAATTGGAGACCAGCATGGCAGACGAAAACACAGCCAAGGGCTATGAGCCCATTCCCTTTGCCAAGAAGCACCGCATCTCGGTCGAAGACGCCAAGGCGATCCTTGCCAAGCACGGCGACGACCGCAAGTCGGCCGACAAGGAAGGCCGTCGCGTTAGCCTGTAAGGTGTGATGACGAAGCCTGACCTTCCCGACGGTCCATGACCATCGGGTTCAGATCAAAGAGCCCTTTCCCTGGCATGCAGGGAAAGGGCTTTTTCTTTGTCTCTCGGCAGGCGGACCAAGTCGGCCCCGCCATCAAAGGATCAAGCGCGCAACGTAGCGCCCGTCGACTTTTCGACATTGCCGACGATCTTCTTCGTCAGCGCGTCGAAATCCTCGTCGGTCAGCGTCTTGTCGGTCGGCTGGATCAGAACCTCGATCGCCACCGACTTCTTGCCCTCGCCGACGGATCCACCCTCGAAGATATCGAAGACATTGACGCCCGAGATCAGCTTGCGATCCGCGCTTGTCGCCGCCTTGATGATCGCACCGGCTTCAACTGCCTTTTCAACGACGAAGGCGAAGTCGCGCTTCACCATCTGGAAGGCCGAGAGCTCGAGTGCTGCCTTGGTGCGGGTTACCTTCTTCTTCGGCTCCGGCAGGGCATCGAGATAGATTTCGAAGCCGCACAGCGTGCCGGAAACGTCGAGCGCTTCCAGCGTCTTCGGGTGGAATTCACCGAAAGTGCCGAGAATGACCTTGGGGCCGGCCTTGATCGTGCCGGAACGGCCCGGGTGGTACCATTCGGGGCCACCCTGCTCGATCTGGACATTGCCCGTGGGAATACCGCAGGCTTCGAGCACGGCGAGTGCATCGGCCTTGGCGTCGAAGACGTCGACCGGCTTGCCACCGCCCTTGGCACTGTTCGACCACATGCGGCCGGAACCGGCAATCGATGCCGTGCCACGGCGCACGCCACCGGCAACACGGCGCTGCGTGTCGGGCGTGTCGCCTTCATAGGTGCCGGAGACTTCGAAGATCGCCACATCGCCAAAGCCACGGTCGGCATTACGTTGGGCTGCCGTCAGCAGGCCCGGCAGCAGCGAGGGCCGCATGTCGGACATGTCAGCCGCGATCGGGTTGACCAGCTTCAGCTTCTCGCTGCCACCGCCGAAGAGCTTGGCATGCTCGGCCGAAATGAAGGACCAGGTGACGGCTTCCAGCATGCCGCGCGAGGCGAGCGCCCGGCGGGCCGAGCGCGTGCGGATCTGCAGCGTCGTCAGGATCTTGCCGTTGACCGCCCCGGTCGGCGGCAGCGGCTCGGGCTTGATATTGTCGACGCCATGCATGCGCATGACCTCTTCGACGAGGTCTGCCTTGCCGTCGACGTCAGGACGCCAGGAGGGAACGGAGACCTTGGCGGCCTTGTCGTCACCCGAAAGGATCTCGAAGCCGAGGGCCGTCAGGATCTGGCGCGCTTCGTCGTTGGAGACGGTGAGACCGGTCAGGCGCTTCACTTCCGCATAGGGGAAATCGACCACCTTCTTCTCATGGCCCTTATAGCCTTCGACCTTGGCTGCTGCTGCCGTGCCACCGCACATTTCGAGCACCAGCTCCGTGGTGCGCTCCAGACCCGGGACCATGTATTCCGGATCGACGCCACGTTCGAAGCGGTAGCGCGCATCGGTGATGATGCCATGGGCGCGGCCGGTCTTGGCGATGTTGATCGGATCCCAGAGGGCCGACTCGATCAGCACGTTGACGGTGTTCTCGTCACAGCCCGAATGCTCGCCGCCCATGATGCCGCCGATCGATTCCGGGCCGTTGTCGTCAGCGATGACGACATTGTTCGGGTTCAGCTTGTAGGTGCGTGTGTCGAGCGCGAGGATCTCCTCGCCCTCCTTCGCCCGACGCACGACGAGCGCGCCCTTGACCTTATCGGCGTCGAAGACGTGCATCGGACGGCCCTGGTCAAAGGTCATGTAGTTGGTGACGTCAACCAGCGCCGAGATCGGACGCAGGCCGATCGCGAGCAGACGCTGCTGCATCCACTTCGGGCTCGGGCCGTTCTTCACGCCACGCACGAGGCGATAGGCGAAACCGGGGCAGAGATGGTCTTCCAACTCAAGCTTGACCTGATGCGGCGTCTCGCCCTCGACCTTGAAGGCGGGCGTCTTCGGGGCCTTGAGCTTGCCCAGACCGGAGGCTGCGAGATCACGGGCGATGCCGTAGACCGAGGTGCAGTCCGGACGGTTCGGCGTCAGGTTGATTTCGATGACCGGATCGTCCAGGCCGGCGTAAGATGCGAAGGAGGTGCCAACCGGCGCATCCTCGGGCAGGTCGATGATGCCGTTGTGATCCTCGGAAATGTTGAGCTCCTTTTCGGAGCACATCATGCCGTGGCTTTCGACGCCGCGGATATTGCCGACGGAGAGCGTGACATCGATGCCAGGCACATAGGTGCCCGGACGCGCGAGCGCCCCGATCATGCCGGCACGGGCATTCGGCGCACCACAGACGATCTGCACCGGCTTGCCGTCACCGGCATCGACGGTGAGGACCTTGAGGCGATCGGCTTCCGGATGCTTCTCGGCCGTCAGGATCTTGGCGATGACGAAGGGCTTGTAGGCCGCCTTGTCATCGACATCCTCGACCTCAAGGCCGATGGCGGTCAGCCGCTCGCAGATTTGCTCGAGCGAGGCCTCGGTTTCCAGGTGATCCTTCAGCCAGGAGAGTGTGAATTTCATCGAACTTTCTCGTCTTCCTCATGTGCGCCAGTCGCGCAAATTCACTATTCCATCAGGGTCTCATCGATAGGTCGGCGTGAAGTTAAGCCGCCTTCTCCGGCGCCCTGGCCCCCGGGGCCTTGGCCCCAAGAAACATGCTCTTCACGGAGATGCCCTCATCGACCTTCGTCCACCAGATGCCTTCGTACATCAGTTCAATCTCGTTCAGGCCCTGCTCATCGAGACCAGACAGGAACGGATACCACCAGAGCGGCGCGGAGATCGTGCGGCCATCGGCGAGGCTCACATGCACCTCTTCATTCGTGCACCACGCTTTTATTGGACGCATTTCCTCGGTCTCAAATTCCAAAGAAGTCATTCCAGGCCTCGATCCATTCGCTTCGATGTTCAGCGATCACCGTCAAGATCCGCTCGATCTCCCGCTCATTGTATCCGACATTCCGCGCCACTGCCAAATTTGCCAACCAGACCTTCAGCGACTTTCCGTCTTTGACCACATGGATATGCGCCGGTTCGCCTCGATCGAGAGCGTAGAACCTGAACTTGTATCCATGCCAGACAAGGAGTGTTGGCATCGACTTCTCTCACCTCTCGATCAGACTGGCACTATTGCAGATTCAGGTCCAATTCCATGTGGGTCCAGATTTAGCTTGGTCTTTACTGTCTCGTTCCCATCCGCATCTTGCCCGAGACGTCGAGCGATCGAGCGCCTGACGCCTGCCTTCCGAGGAGCATGCTGACCACCGTCACATCGAGATCGATGTCGGGCCAGTGGATGCTCGACGGCATGAATTCCACATTGTTCCGCTCCACCGGCATCGCCTCCTGCAGGGGCGGGTACCACCAGACCGGGACGCTGACGATACGACCGTCCGTCAGTTCCACATGCAGCAGGTCGTCATCGCAAAGCAGATCGACCGGCCGCATGTTGTCGAGATGTTCAATCACGTCACATTTGCCTTCATTCACTCGGAACGGCGGTTTCATCCACCCGTCCGTATGGCCGCCCCTCTTGCAGCGGGGCAGCCACGCATTGTGCCGATCAGGCGCTCAAACCGCCGAACAGCGTCGGCACGTCGAGCGGGCGGAAGCCATAGTGGCTCATCCAGCGTACATCGGCGTTGAAGAAGTCGCGCAGGTCCGGCATGCCGTATTTCAGCATGGCGATGCGGTCGAGGCCCATGCCCCAGGCGAAGCCCTGGTATTCGTCCGGATCGAGGCCACCAGCGCGCAGCACGTTCGGGTGAACCATGCCGCAGCCAAGGATTTCCATCCAATCCTTGCCTTCGCCGAACTTGACGATCGGGCCCGACGAGCGGTCACACTGGATGTCGACCTCGAAGCTCGGCTCGGTGAAGGGGAAGAAGGACGGGCGGAAGCGCATGGTGACGCTGTCCACCTCGAAGAAGGCCTTGCAGAACTCTTCCAGGATCCAGCGCATGTTGGCAACATTCGCCGTCTTGTCGATGACGAGGCCTTCGACCTGGTGGAACATCGGCGAATGCGTCGCGTCCGAGTCCTGGCGATAGGTCTTGCCGGGAATGACGATGCGGATCGGCGGCTTCTGGGCCTCCATGGTGCGCACCTGCACCGGCGAGGTGTGCGTGCGCAGCACCTTGCGCTCACCGTTCTCATCCGGCTGGAGGAAGAAGGTGTCGTGCATCTCGCGGGCCGGATGTCCCTCGGGGAAGTTCAGCGCCGTGAAGTTATAGTAGTCGGTCTCGATATCGGGACCTTCGGCGATCGAGAAGCCCATGTCGGCGAAAATCGCGGTGATCTCGTCGACGATCTGGCTGATCGGATGGATGCGGCCGCGTTCGGCCGGCGAGGAACGCACGGGAAGCGAGACATCCAGCGTCTCGGCCTTCAGGCGCGCATTGATCGCCGCATCCTTCAGCGCCGTCTTGCGGGTTCCGATTTCCTCGGTGATCTCGTTTTTCAGCGCGTTGATCGCGGCACCACGCGTCTGGCGCTCTTCCGGCGTCATCGTGCCGAGCGTCTTTAAGAGTTCCGAAACGGACCCCTTCTTGCCGAGCGCCGCCACGCGCACCGCCTCAATCGCCTGCTCGTCCGCGGCTGCGGCGATATCGGCCTGGAGCTGTGCCTTCAGTGCGTCTAGTTCAACCATCTTTTCCTGCCTTGGCGCGTCGTTGGCCGTCCACCTCATGTAGCGGGGCCGTCATCAGAAATTCCGTAGCCTTGATAAAGCGTCGCAGATCACTACCCATGTGCAGGCGGCCAATCAACCGGGCGAATGGCAAAATTCGACCGGCGAAGGACGCCAGCGCCAGCAATTCCCGGCGTGCGGCCCCCGGTGCATGGCGAAGCCAGGCGTCAAGCGCCGCCGGACAGGTCACCTCGGCGGATACGGCGAGCGACGTCGCGACCAGGAAGTACAGCAGGACGTCGCGCGCCTGCGCCACTTCCAGCGGCATCACGGAGGCGGGATCCTCCTCGAAGTCCATGAACCCGACAGCGCCCGCCGCCAGAAAGAAATCGCGGACATGCGGCCGGCCGTGACAGAGGCCCGCCGCGTGTACCCGCCCCAGCGCATCCGCCACCTTGACCAGCAGTGCATCATGGGCGCCAGCGTCATTCCGGATCAGGCGCAGACGCTCTGCGATCGTCGGCCCGACATCGGCCATGACCATGGCTGTCGGCGAAGCATAGACGACCTTGGGAACGGGAAAACCCGCCTTCTCGAAGGATCGAAGGCGTCTGATCTCCCGCGCCTGCATGGCCTGCGGCCGCAGTTGCGGAGAGGGCCGCAGGAACGGCAGGCGGAAAATGGTCGCAGCCAGGCCCTGAATGGCGACGAAGACCGGAAGGACCTTGTTCCCCTGTCGCTTGATCCAGACGATGCGCGCCGGCAGTTCAAGCCGCTGCACCCGCAGGTCGCTTTCAACCAGAGCCCGCAGCACACGCAGGACATCCTCGTCGCGCAAATCGGTCAGGTCCTGGACCGGCTCTGCCGCTCTCTCCTGGCTTGCCATGCAACACCTCTCGTCCGCATTCGCGGCAGGATTCCGACCCCAATCACCCTTCATGCCGACCCGATGCAGCTGGCTTATGCGAAAAACCCGCGCCGGTGAGCCAGCGCGGGTTTCCCAATCCATCAGAACTCGAAGGAAAGCGCTGGCTTACTTGACCGCGCTTTCAAACTCGTTGGCCGTGCCGGCATCCTTGAGGTAGACAAGTGCCTTCTTGGAAGCGTCTACGAGCTTCGCGAAAGCAGCCGGCTCATGGATGGCCAGGTCGGACAGGACCTTGCGGTCGACTTCGATGCCAGCCTTGTTCAGGCCGTCGATGAAGCGGCCGTAGGTCAAGCCGAATTCGCGGACAGCAGCGTTGATACGCTGGATCCACAGAGCGCGGAAGTTGCGCTTGTTGTTCTTGCGGTCGCGGTAAGCAAACTGCTTGGAACGATCAACGGCAGCCTTGGCGGCCCGGATCGTGTTCTTGCGGCGGCCGTAGAAGCCCTTGGCCTGCTTGAATACCTTGTTGTGCTTGGCGCGGGAAGTTACGCCACGTTTTACGCGTGCCATGTCATGATCTCCTTAATTGTCCAACAGCGATCGGGTCTCAGAGACCGTTCGGCAGGTAGTTCTTGATGACCTTCTTGCCGTCAGGTTCAGCCAGAACCATCGTGCCGCGGGCATCGCGAATGAACTTGTTGGACCGCTTGATCATGCCGTGACGCTTGCCAGCAGCAGCCGCGAGGACCTTGCCGGAAGCCGTGATCTTGAACCGCTTTTTCGCGGAGGATTTCGTCTTCATCTTGGGCATTTTGCTACTCCATTGTTCTTGTATCGAAACAGGCTGACGAATGCCCGTTTTCAAGCATAAAGAACGGCCACGGCATGCCCTGCCGGACCGTTCGGACGGGCGCTTATAACCGCAGACCCGAAAAAGCGCAACGGGTGACGGACGGGAATCTTCCGTCACCCGGATCACGCCTCCTCAGCGATGGGCCGGAAGCCAGAGCGTGACGCCGAGCCCACCGAGCACAGACCGCGAGAAAGCGATGGATCCACCATAGGCTGCGAGCACATCCTCGCTGATGGCAAGGCCCAGCCCGGTCCCCTCGTCATCGTCGAGATGCACGCCACGGCGGGCGATGCCCGACAGGTCCTCATCCTTGACGCCCGGGCCGTCATCCTCGACATGAAGCCGGATGCCGTCCGGATGCCGTTCCGCGCTGACGCGGATCTCCGATTTCGCGAAGCGGGTGGCGTTGTCGAGAACATTTCCGAGGGCCTCGGCCAGGTCTGCCGGATCCATATCGACCGTCAACTGTTCATCAAGGTCGACACGCCAGGTGACATCGCGGGCGGCGGTCACGGGGGTGAGAACCGAGATGAGCTTGCCGGTCAGCGATGCGAGGCCGGTCTGGGCCATCTGTTCGACACCGAGCCTCGCCGACTGCAATTGCCGGTCGGCGCGCTGGCGGATCAGATCGACCTGCTGCCGGATCATGATGCGCTCGCGATCGGGCAGATTGTCGGCGAGTTGCAACAGAACCGTCAGGGGTGTCTTCAGCCCGTGCGCCAGGTCGCTTGCCCTGGCGCGAGCCCGTCCGATCGCCGTCTCACGCTCCTTCAACAGGCCGTTCAACTCGGTGACCAATGGATGCAGTTCCGTCGGCCCCTCCCCCGTCAGCTGGTCCGTGGCGCCCGACCGCACGCGCGCCAGCCCCTCCTGCAGGCGCGAGAGGGGGGCAAGGCCGATGCCGATCTGCAGGAAGGCGGCCGCCAGGAGAACCGCAGCCGTCAGCACCAGCATGATCGTCATGGCACCGTGGTATTCGGAGATCGTGTCATCGACGATCTTGCGATCGAAGGCGGCGAGCAAGGTCAAGGAGCGGGTTCCGTCTGATGTCTCGAAGTCAATGGTGCGCATCTGCACCAGCAACGGCTCTCCATCCGGCCCTTCAGCCGCATCAAACCCGTAGGATCCGGCGAGCAGAGTGCCAGGGGCGAGCTCGATGTCCCAGAGCGAGCGCGAGCGGAAAATGAGGCCATCCTGCCCGATCACCTGCCAGTACAGCCCGCTGCCCGGCAGCTCGAAACGGGGGTCACCCGGCTCATCGGTCAGCTTGACCTTGCCGCCGCCGAACTCGACGCTGGCGGCGAGCTGGTCGATGATCGCCGACATGTCGGCACGGTAGCGATCGGCGACGTAGTTGGAGAAGACACGGCTGAGGCCCGATGCGACCAGCAGGAGAATGAAGGCTATGGCCAGAACCGAGCCAACCAGCAGGCGCAGACGCAAGGACTGGATCATGCCCCCTCGCCGGCGATCGTATAGCCGAAGCCGCGCCGCGTCTCGATCGCCGTGGCATGCGTCTTGCGGCGGATACGGGCGATCATCGCCTCGACCGCATTCTTGCCCGCGTCGTCGTCGCGACCCTGGACCTGCCTGGCGATCTCCAGAGGATCGAAGACCCGATCCGGCTCGGCAATGAGCAAGGCGAGGAGACGGAATTCGAGCGGGGTGAGATCGATCGGACGGTCATCATAGGTGATACGGCGTGCGACCTCGTCAAGCACGAAGCCACCCGCGGAGGCTCGCGTCTTGGCCCGGCCGCCGGCGCGGCGCAGAAGCGCTTTCAGACGCGCGATCAATTCCTCACTGCGAAAGGGCTTGGGCAGATAATCGTCGGCACCGGCATCGAAGCCATCGACACGCTCCATCCAGGAGCCCCGCGCCGTCAGCACCAGGATCGGCGTTTCCACGCCGGAGGCGCGCCAGCGCTTGAGGATCGACAGGCCATCCATGCCGGGCAGGCCGAGGTCGAGAATGATCGCCGCGTAGTCACCCATCTCCCCTTCCGCCCAGACGTCCGGCCCCGTGGCGCAATGTTCGACGACAAAGCCCTCCATCTCGAGCTTGCTGCGTGTGTGGTCGGCTATGGTCTGATCGTCCTCCGCGAGCAGAATGCGCATGGGTCACCATCCGAAGAGATTGAGCTTGCGGCCGGTCGCAGCATCCAGCTTCAGGGTTCTGACGCGGGAGCCACTTTCCACCTTCAAAGTATAATAGGGAGCGCGCGCCTTCAGATTGAGATCCACCGAAATCACCCGGCCGCCACCCAGGCCGTCCACTCGTTTCAGAATTTCGCGGAGCGGAAGGATGTGCCCCTTGTCCACAGCATCGCGGGCCCGATTGTGGTCCCGGGAGCTGCCTGACTTCCCGGAGCCACTGCTGTCGTCCGAGTCGTCGTCGTCCTTGTCCTGATCGCTATCGTCGTCATCACGATCGCGGTCGCGATCACTGCTGTCATCATCATCGGAATCTGAATCATCGTCATCATCCGAGCCGTCGGAGCCACCGCCGCTGTCGTCATCATCATCGTCGTCGTCACCTCCGTCCTTGGCAAAAGCGCTCCCGGCCGGCGACAGACCAGCGGCGACAAGGCCCAGCAGTGCGAACAGAAAAAGACGACGGTCCATCATGGCTCGATCATGGTTTGAACGACACTAGCGCGGCTCGGGTCGCCCGCCAACAGGAGAAAAGCCATCCCCGCCCGGTGGGGGCCGGGCGGGGCGAAACGGCATGAATGTCACCCGCGGCGGCTCGGGTTTCGCCGTTCCGGTTCGGTCAGGGTGTGGGGATAACGGTTACGCCGGTCAGCGTGCCCTGTGGCGCACGCAGCTTGATCTCGGTGTTGCCGTGCTCCCGTTCGATTTCGAATCTCAGACGCTTGCCGTTCTGGTCGACCGGCACCATGGAACCGTTGAGGAGCCCCTGGAGCTGGTTGTCGTTGACAATCAGGCGAATCTCGTCGCGATCACCGCCCCGTCCGCGGCGGTTGCCGTCATCATCATCGTCAACAGAGTCATCATCGACCGAATCGTCATCGTCATCATCGTCGTCGCTGCGGTCGTCGTCATCGTCATCACTGTCGTCGTCCCGGTCACGATCCCGGCCGGAGCTGTCGTCGTCGCTGTCATCGCGATCGCTGTCGCTGTCGCGGCCGCTGTCGTCATTATCGTCACTGTCGTCACTGTCGTTGTCATCGTCGTCGTCGCCGCCCCGCGCGTGGGCTTCGCTCGCGATGAAAGCCGACAACGGGCCAGGAACCAGGGTACCCAGCGTCGGAACAAAGGTGATCGCCATGAGCGCCGTGCTGGAAATAAGCAGGGTGCGGCGAAGAAGCTTGGTCATGTGATGTCCTCCAGAAGCGGTTCAATGCATTTGCGATGGGAGGATCATGCATCACACCCGCTGACAGGGCGGCCCGCGATTCTGTCAGGAATCTGTCAGGGGCAGTCGGTGGCGCGCGGTGACGGCAACCATGAAAAAAGCCGCCCCGAAGAGCGGCTTTTTTCAACATGCGACGGATCACCTTCTCACTTCGGAGCAAGCACCATCATCATCTGGCGGCCTTCGAGCTTCGGCTCGGCCTCAACCTTGGCGATGCCCACAGTGTCTTCCTTGACCTGCAGCAGAAGCTTCATGCCGAGTTCCTGGTGGGCCATTTCGCGGCCACGGAACTTCAGGGTCACCTTGACCTTGTCACCCTCTTCGAAGAAGCGGTTCATCGCCTTCATCTTCACCTCATAATCATGGGTGTCGATGTTGGGGCGCATCTTGATTTCCTTGACCTCGACGATCTTCTGCTTCTTGCGCGCTTCAGCCGCCTTCTTCTGGTTGGCGTATTTCAGCTTGCCGAGATCGAGGATCTTGCAGACCGGCGGCTCGGCATTCGGCGAAATCTCGACCAGATCCAGTCCGGCTTCTTCCGCCATGCGCAGCGCCTGATCCGTCGCGATGACACCGAGGTTCACGCCCTCTTCATTGATCAGCTGGACTTTCGGAATGCGGATTTCACGGTTGGAGCGCGGCCCGTCCTTCACGGGGGCATCGGTCTTGAACGGTCTGCGAATGGTCGTATTCTCCTCAAACAATTTCGGAATGTCGCAGCGTTTCCCCGCGCGCATCCGCGTCAAAGGGCTATGTGATATCTGCGACGGCAGTGTCAATAGCATGCTTCCGAAAGAAAATCACCTGTTGTCGGCGACTTCCCGAATGTGTTTTACAACCTTCGACAAAAGGAGCACGCAATGACCGACAGGGCCAATATCCTCAGACAGACGACGATCACCGTCGGAGCCGCCGAGACGGCGCGCGACATCGCGGTGATCACCCGTCTCGGCACGGATGCGGATCGTCCAGCTCTGGTCTGGCTCGGCGGCTATCGCTCCGACATGTCGGGCACCAAGGCGATCGAGATGGATGCGCTCGCCGCCGAACAGGGCTTGACGGCCATTCGTCTCGACTATTCCGGCCATGGCGTGTCGGGCGGGGATTTCGCCAAAGGCACCATTTCGCGCTGGACCGAGGAAGCGCTCGCCGTCATCGCTGCATCGGGCGTCGGCAAGGTCGTTCTGATCGGCTCGTCCATGGGTGGCTGGATTGCCTTGCGCGTCATTCAGGAGGCGCGCCGCCTCAACCTGCCCTTCACGGTCGACGGCCTGGTGCTGATCGCACCGGCGCCTGACTTCACGTCAGAACTCATTGAACCCAGCCTGACGGAGGCCGAAAGGCAGTCGCTCTCCGAACGCGGTTTTTTCGAGGAGCCTTCCGAATACAGCCCCGAGCCGAACATCTTTACCCGCGAACTGATGGAAGACGGCGCAATGAACCGTGTCCTCACGGGGCTGATCGAGACGGGCTGCCCGGTGCATATCCTGCAGGGAATGAAGGACCCGGATGTGCCACATCAGCACGCGCTGAAACTCATGGAGTTCCTGCCGCTGGACGACGTCGTGCTGACCCTGATTCGCGACGGAGACCACCGGCTGTCCCGCCCGGAGGACATCGCGAAGATGAAATCCGCGATCCTCTCCATGATCTGAATATCTCGGGCTTTTGATATCCCGCCATTCCCTGGGAACCTTTTCCCGTTCCGAGGGTTCGAACTGTCGCATTTTAACCATAGCGGATGAATTGCGTGGGCGGCCTGCCCCTGCGCCGTTGACTCATGTCCTCTTGCAATCTTAACGTTTTGTTAAGGATACAGGGGACGTGTTCATGACGAACGGCTCGCGCGCCATCAAGGCGCTCATCATTGCAGCTGCGGTTCTCGCACCTGCTCATGCGGGCTTTTCTGCGCCGCAGTCGCTTCGCTCGATGATCACCGGCAGTGTGACGTCCCAGCCGATCGGCCATTATGAATTCTGCAAGGCCCAGCCGCAGGAATGCGCAGTGCGTGCCCGTCCGTCGACGCCGCCGAAGGTCACCGACCACGGCTGGAGCGTGATCCGTGACGTTAACGCGAGCGTCAACCATGCCATCGTGCCGATGACCGACGAGGAGATCTACGGCCGCGAGGAAGTCTGGGCCTATCCTGTCGATCTCGGCGATTGCGAGGATTTCGTCCTTCTGAAGCGCAAGAAGCTGCTTGAGGCGGGCTTCTCGGCCGGCGACCTGCTGATGACCGTCGTGCGCAAGCCCGACGGTGAGGGCCATGCCGTTCTCACCGTCCGGACCCAGTCCGGTGATTTCGTGCTCGACAATCTCAACGATGACGTCAAGCTCTGGACCGAGACGCGCTACTCGTTCCTCAAGCGGCAGTCGTCGACGGATACCGGCCGCTGGGTGACCATCGAGAACGGCACGTCCGACGTGCTGGTCGGCGCGCTCCGGTAATGCCTGTTGTCATCGTCGGGTGAGCACCAGCGTCGCGACAACAGCGACGCCCGATACCGCAATGAGTGCGCCGAGCGCAGCCGGCGGTCCCAGCGCCTCGTTCAGCCAGATCACCGAGACCGGCGCGATTGCCGAGGCAATGATCCGTGCGGATGCTAGCGTACCCATGGTCCGCCCATAACCGGTCGTGCCGAAATAATGCAGCGGCAGCACGCCGCGGACGATCGACGTCAATCCCTGACCCGCACCATAGAAGATCGCAAATGCGATGGCGAAGCCCGCGAGCGGCGCCCACAACGCGCCGGCCAGCAAGACCATGCCGAGCGCCATCGCCGAGGCTGCGATAATCGCGGTCAGCGGCGGCGCGAAGAGATTGCGTCTCGCATATTCAACCAGGCGCGCGGTCACCTGGCTCGGCCCGATCAGACTGCCTGCCAGTGTGGCCATCGCAGTCGCGTAGCCGAGATCGCGCATCAGAACGAGAAGCGTGGCACCGACCGCAGACATGACAAAACCGCCGGCCGCAAAAGCCGTTGCCATCAGCAGCATCCGGCGCCGGCGCTCTCCGTCAGGTTCCACTTCCGTGCTCGGCTCCTCGACACGGGCGCTCTCCGGCTCGTTGATCCGAGACCGCGGCAAAGCGAGATGGATGGGCAGCGCGATCAGAAGATGCATAGCCGCCAGAACAAGATAGACATCGCGCCAGTCCATCCAGGTCAGCAGCCACTGCAGGAGCGGCCAGAAGACCGTAGAGGCAAAGCCCGCGATCAGCGTCACCAGCGTGATATGGGCGCGTGCCTCGCGCCCGTGGCTCTGGGCGAGCGCCGCAAAGCCCGCATCATACTGGACCGCCAGAGCAACGAACTCGGCCACCAGCGTGATCGCGGCAAACTGCCAGGCATTCTGCATGACGGCAAACAGGACGAGGGAGACGGTGGCCGCGATCGAGCCGAGGCAGAGGATCAAGCGCGCGCCGTATCGATCGACAAGCCGCCCAAGCACGGGCGCCGCAATCGCACCCGCAAGCAGCCCGAAGGAGAAAACGCCGAAGACGAAGCTCTGCCCCCAACCGAATTCGCGGGCGATCTCGGGGGCCAGAACAGAGAAGGAGTAATAGAGCGTCCCGTAACCGATGGTCATGGTGACGCCCAGACCGATGGTCGCGGGAGAGGCTTTCATGAATGCGCCATAAAGACGGATGATTGCAGATGTGTGACTGTCATCCTGGCGCAAGGGATCGGCCTCGCCAATCGGTATTCAACAGGCTTGTCGCGTTCGCTGCCGTCTGCCACCATTCCTTCGGATGGGGGGACAGGTGCAGAGCAGACAGTTCAAACAGCTTCTCAACGAAGCGAGACGCCATACCCGACGTGCGGAAGAGGCAGAGGATCTCCTTCAGGATGCCTTTGTCGCGGCGCTCGCGGCAGGGCGAGCCGACCTTTCACAACCGGAAAACATGCGCTGGATGCGGGGCGTGTTGCGCCATCGGAGCACCTTCATCGCCCGTTCGGCCGTGCGTCGACGACAGCGCGAGAGCGTCTTTCTCTCTCAGCAGCCGACGGCGAGCGAGCCTGTGGCGCCACACGATATCGCCCGCCAGGTGGAACTGCTGCCGCCTGCGCTGCGCACGACATTTCTGCTCGCCGTCAATGGCCAGACCCATGGCGAGATCCGGCATCTCCTTTCTGTGAGCGAGGTGGCTCTACGGCAACGGATCTGCGAGATCCGCAAGCGCCTGCGGGCCGCCGAACTGTCCGGCACGGCACCCGAACGCCTCTCGCCACAGCTGTCCTTCGGCGCGATCCGGCGGTCGCTGCGTCCGCTGGTCTTGCGCCTCGGCGCACGGCTCGCGACCCACGACCCGGATGGTCACCTCATTTGTTTCGGCCACGACCTCACGAAATTGCGGTTGGCGGCAACAACAAGGCGTTAGCGTTCCAACACGGGAGTTCTCCATGCTGAAAACCAAGAAGCTCAACAATATCTGCTATTATGTCACCGATATCGAACGGACCGCCCGCTTCTACGGCGAGACACTCGGGCTGCCCCTGCAGCGGATGGAAAACGAACCGGGAGAGCCGGACTGGCTGATCGCCTCGACAGCGAACGGGATCGATCTCCTCTTCTTCCAGGTCGAGTCGAAGCCGGGCAACTCGCCGATCGTCGTGTTCGACCTCGAAGATGGCGGCATCGACGACATGGTCGAAGGTCTTGCCGAACAGGGCGTCACGATCGTGACACCCGTCAGCCATTCGCCGGGCGGCTGGTCGGCAGAATTTGCCGACCCCGACGGGCACACCCTGTCGATGTATCAGACGGCGGAAATGCCTCGGCAGCTGAAGGCCATGGCCTGAGGCCGACCGCTCCTGGCAGGGGTCTCGCTACCCCTGCCCGATCAGCACCCCGGCGGCCAGCACCAGCGAGCCGCCGAGCACCACCTGCATGGCGGCGCGCCAGAAGGGCGTCTCCATGTAGCGGTTCTGGATGAAGGCTATCGCCCAGAGCTCGAAGAAGACAATGACGATGGCGGTGATCGTTGCCGTCCAGAAATGCGGGATGAGATAGGGCAGCGCGTGACCGAGACCGCCGACCGTGGTCATGATGCCGGAGGCAAGGCCCCGCTTCAGCGGTGAGCCGCGGCCAGAGAGCTTGCCGTCGTCGTGGGCTGCCTCGGTGAAGCCCATCGAGATGCCCGCGCCGACCGAGGCCGAGAGGCCGATCAGAAAGGTCGACCAGGTATCGCCTGTCGCGAAGGCAGCGGCGAAGATCGGGGCGAGCGTCGAGACAGAGCCGTCCATCAGTCCGGCCAGCCCTGGCTGCACATAGGTCAGGATGAACTGACGCTTCTTGGTCTCGTCCTCCGCCGCCACCGCGTCGTCCGGCAGGTGTTTTTCGCCGAGCATGGTGGCGATTTCCTCGTGACCTTGTTCGGCCATGGCAAGATCGCCGAGAAGCTTGCGGGTCGCGGCATCCGAGGTCCGCTGGGCAGCCTCGTGATAGAAGCGATAGGCGCCATCCTCCATGCGCATGGCTTCGTCGCGGATCTGGTCGAGCGTCAGGTTCTGGCGCAACCAATCGGGCTTGCGGTCGTAAAAGCCGCGCACATGCTCGCGGCGGATCAATGGAATGCGTTCGCCGAACCTGTCCCGATGCCTCTCGATCAACATGTTGCGGTGGGTATGCTCGACCTCGGCCATGTCTTCGAAGACCTTGGCCGATTGCGGATACTCCCCGCGCAACTGATCGGCATAGGCGAGGTAGATGCGGGCGTCGTCCTCCTCCGAGGAAATCGCCAGAGCGAGGATTTCCTGCTCGGAAAGGGTGTCGAAGGCGCGCTTGCTGCCACTTAGAGAGATGCTGAACATGACGATTGTCACCTAGATTAGAATTGTTCTAAACTTAGTCCCGATTGCGGCTTGGATCAAGATGCGGCATGAACCATTTGCATGGCAGGGCGCATCAGGATTGCGACAGCCAGGAAGCGAGACGAAGTCATGACCACCGAACTTTCGGGCCGCGCCGCCCACCGCGCCGAGATCACCCAGCGTGCAGCAGCCGAAATGGCGTCGATCGGTGTCGATGACGCCTTCATCGACCGGTTGGTGGACACGTTCTATGACAATATTCGCCAGCATGCAGACCTCGGCCCTGTCTTCGACGGTCGCCTTGCCGGGCGCTGGCCGGAGCACATGGTCAAGATGAAGGCTTTCTGGGGCTCAGTCGCCTTCAAGACCGGCGCCTATGGCGGCAAGCCGGTCCAGGCCCATCAGGGCGTCGACGGCATGGCCGAACATCTCTTCCTGCAATGGCTGCAGCTCTTCTCCGATACACTCACCGACATCGGAGCATCGGAAGAGGCGCATCGCTGGTTCATGGCGAGTGCCGAGCGGATCGCCAAAAGTCTCGTGCTGTCCCTCTTCTACAATCCGGCTTTCGACGACCCGCGCATGCGCGGCTCCTCCTGACCGTTCCTTGCGCGAACCATCAAGCTTGCGAAACAAAATGCAGGTTTGGTCCGGTTGCCCGACAAGATTGTGACTTTTCGCCCTTGCACTGCCTTGCCGGCCCGACTAGACCCGCCGCGGGAGCCGGAGGACTGCGTATAATCAGAGGCAAGAGATCATGAACCGCCGTCAATTCTTCAAGCAGGCCAGCGTCGTCGGCCTTGGTGCCACCGCCCTTGCGGCCCCCGCCATCGCACAGGAAAACCCGAAGATCACCTGGCGCCTCGCCTCGTCCTTCCCGAAGAGCCTGGACATAATCTACAGTGCAGCAACCGACATCGCCGACAGCGTGTCGAAGGCGACCGACGGTCAGTTCCAGATTCAGGTCTATGCCGCCGGTGAAATCCTGCCGCCGCTTGAGGTCGCCGACGGCGTCGCCGACAACACCGTCGAGATGGCCCATACCTGCTGCTACTATTACATCGGCAAGGATCCGGCTTTCGCGCTCGGCACGGCAATCCCCTTCGGCCTCAATGCCCGCATGACGAATGCCTGGTTCACCGCCGGCGGCGGCAATGAACTGCTCAACGAGTTCCTCGCCCCTTACAAGCTCTATGCGCTTCCGGCCGGCAATACCGGCGCCCAGATGGGCGGCTGGTACCGCAAGGAAATCAAGACGATCGACGACCTCAAGGGGTTGAAGATGCGCATTGCCGGTCTGGCCGGCGAAATCATGACCAAGGTTGGCGTCACGCCGCAGCAGATCGCCGGTTCGGACGTCTATCCGGCGCTCGAAAAGGGCGCGATCGACGCCACCGAATTCGTCGGCCCCTATGACGATCTGCAGCTCGGCTTCTACAAGGTCGCGCCCTACTACTATTACCCGGCCTGGTGGGAAGGCGGCCCGACGGTTCACGCCTTCTTCAACCTCGAAAAGTTCAACGCGCTGCCCGAAAGCTACAAGCGGATCCTCACGGATGCATGTGCGGCCGCCAATGCCCGCATGCTCGCCCGCTATGATGCGTCCAACCCCCAGGCGCTTCGCGAACTCGTCGCCGGCGGCGCACAGCTGCGCGCCTTCACCACAGACATCCTCGACACCTGCCACAAGGCAGCGAAAGAGACCTATGCGGATCTTTCGGCGAAGAACGAGTGGTTCAAGAAGCTCTATGACAGCCAGCAGGCCTTCAAGCAGGACGCCTATCTCTGGAGCCAAATCGCCGAATACAGCTTCGACACCTATCAGATGATCCAGCAGCGCCAGGGCACGCTCTGACGCTTTCGTTCTTTCGAAAAGGCAAGAGGGCCGAGAAAAACTCGGCCCTCAGACGGCTGGATGTGGGCTTGAGGCCTGCATTTCGTCATGCTCGGGCTTGTCCCGAGCATCTACAACCTTTTGATTTTATTCGACCTTAGTAGATCCTCGGCACAAGGCCGAGGATGACGTCGCCTGCGCAGACAGGTTAGCCATAAAGATGAGGGCCCGAAGTTCCACCCGGGCCTCTTTGTTTGCGGCCTTCGAGTGGTCAGTGGCAGCAGCCGCTTTTCGTCTCAGCCTTGGTCGCGCAGCAATCCGCCTCGCGGTTGTCCTTGCTGTGGCCGTTCTTGTCTGCGGGCAGGTCCATCGCGATATTGCCGTCGAAGAAGCCGTTCGGCTTCAGGGTAAAGCCCGCATATTCGACCGGCATGATCGGGAAGTCTTCCGGCTTGCAGACATGGGTGTGGCCGAAGGAATGCCAGAGAACCACATCGGCATTCTCGATGTCCCGGTTCTGGGCGACATATTTCGGCAGGCCGTCCCCGCCTGCATGAACGTTGGGATAATCGCCGGAGGCATATTTCTCGGCAGGATCGAAGGCCGTCACCCAGATGTGCTTCTTGGCAAAACCGCCACGCTGGGCGACCGTCGACCCCTCCTGCGCCAGCATCAGCGGGCTCGGCATCACCACCATCTTGTAACCCGGCGCCTTGCCGACGGAGTTCCTGACGTTGGGGTTCTGCACCTTCCAGTAGCGCCCTGTCTCGCCATTGGCGATGGCGGGTGAGTCGAGCTCGCGCTTCAGCACCTTCGTCTTCGTGTCGAAGACATTGCCATAGGGATTGTCGTCGCCCCAGGGACGCGGAACGAATTCATGTTCGGTGACGGTATTGCCGCCGCCGTCGATATCCATGTGCAGGCGGGCATTGAAGAAATGCTGGTGGGTCGGGCCGCCGAGATCGTCGTCGACCATGCCGCCCCACGGGTAGGTTTCGCCCGGCGCCACGGCGGCCGTCTGGATGATGCCGGTGAGCTTCGCTTCCAGCTGGATCGTGCCATCCTGGTAGAGATACCAGTAGAAGCCGTAGTCGTAATTGCCGACGGTCGCGAAGAAGGAAATGACGAGGCGGCGCGAGCGGCGCACTTCGAAGATGCCGTTGCGGAATTCATAGTGCTTCCAGAGGATGCCGTAATCCTCCTCATGCATGCAGATGGCATTCTTCATCACCATCGGCTGGCCGAAATCATCGGCCGAGGGCACGTCGAAATAGTGGATGTGGCCGAGGCAATCGCAGCCCAGTTCCAGGCAGTTGGCGAGACGGCCGAGGCCATATTCGCCGGCATCGAAGGCGCTTTTCCAGAAGTGGTTGGCGGTCGGATCGGCATAAGGCACGACCATTTCCGTCACCGAGGCGCGGAAGACGATCGGACGGATTTTGCCACCGTCCTTGATGCCGAGTTCGTGCAACACAAGGCCTTCGCGCGGGGTGAAGCCGACGCGGAAGGACCAGTTCTGCCACTCGACCTGCCAGCCATCGACGGTGAAACTCGGGCCCTCCGGCTGGACGATGTCCAGCGGCTTCAGGCCCTGGCGGGTTTCCGGAAAGGCCTCCTGACCGTAATTGCGCTTCTTCTTGCGCACCGGGATGATCTTCTCGTCGTCGACGAGATCGACGACCTGGTTCTTCACCAGATCGACCACGGCCACGACGCCCTCGATCGGATGGGAGTAACCGTTGTCCCGGATGTCTTCACGCCAGTAGGAGACGGCGCGCACGATGCGCTGGCCCTTTTCGAATTCCAGACCGAAATAGCCTGACGAAAACGGGTCGATCTGGACCAACGGAATGTCCTCGTCGGTGATACCGCGCTTCTTGACCGCCGCGACCCAACGCGGGTCCGCCTTCACGGTCGCTTCGACGGTCTCGAATTCGCAGAGCATGACCGGCGGCTGGCCATAGGGCAGTTCGTCATGGGGCAGGCGTTTGTGGTCGATGACATGCTTGGCTGTGAGATCGACGATGCTCTCGAAAGTCGCGCCGCTTGAGATGTCGAGCGAGAGGATGAAAGCGAGGCGGGCGAGCGGCTTTCCGGCGCGAAACGCGGCAAGGTCAGCCTTAACAGGTTCTTCGAGCCGGATGATCGGGAAACGGATGGTCGCCGCGAGCGCCTTCTCATCCTTGAGGATGGCAACGGCTTCCGCGATCTCGGCGAGGCTCAAGGGATCGAGCGGATGGAGGATGGTGTCGACGACGGCGTCCATGGGAGCGTCCTTCAGGCAAAAGGGTTGGGAAGATCAGGGTGGCGCGGCTACGCCACCCCAAGTCGTGTCAGCCGCGGCCGGCGCAGATCTCGGTTTCGACCATGGGCGTGCCATGGATGCAGAAGAGATTGCAGAAGGCATGGGCCTCGGCGGCAAGCAGGATGGTCGCAGCGGTCAGGGCGGCGAGCGTGATCCCGAGCAGCCGGTCGGTCGCAGAAAGGGTCCGGAGCGCAATCATTCGAAGGCCTTTCCGAGCGAGGCATAGAGCTCCGGCTTTGCCTTCTTGATCTGCATGGCGAAGGCTGCCCCCAGGAGGCCGACCAGCACGATCAGATAGGGGAAGGACTTGACGATGAGGCTTTCAGAACCGGAGAGCAGCGACAGGTTGTTGATCACCAGCACAAGCGCTCCGAGCAAGCCGGCCAGGCCAAGCGCCGGGGCGATCATCGTCGTCCAGGGGCCGTAGCCGGTCTTCGTCTTGCGGAAGAACAGGATGACCGCAACGGAGACCAGAGCCTGCACGGTCAGGATGCCGATGACGGCGAGCGCCGACATCCAGGAGAAGACGACCGTATAGGGATCGGCACCGGCGAGGATGAAGAGCACGAGCACGATCGCGGCGATGGCGCTCTGCAGCATGCCGGCGACATAGGGCGAACCATGCATCGGGTGAACCTTGCCGAGCAGCTTGAAGGCGAGGCCTTCACGACCGAGCGCAAAGAAGTAGCGGTTCAGCGTGTTATGGAAGGAGAGCACGCAGGCAAACAGGCTGGTGATCAGCAGGATGTTCATCACCTGCGAGGCCCAGGGACCCAGAATGCTATCCGTGGCGGTGAAATAGAAGGCCTCAAGCCCCGCCTCGGCGGTCGGCTGCACCGCTGTCGGACCATAGAACTGCACGATCGCCCAGGTGGAGAAGGCATAGAAAACCGTGATCAAGAGCACCGCGACATAGGTTGCGCGCGGAATCGTCTTTTCCGGGTTCTCGGCCTCTTCGCCGAAGATCGCGGTTGCCTCGAAGCCGATATAGGAACCGACGACGAAGACCAGCGCCACACCGAGGCCCGGCGCAAAGACCGTGGCCGGATCAAAGGAGTTGAAGCCGAAGCCTTCCGGTCCGCCGCCGGCCATCACGATCCCGATGTCGAGCAACAGCAGGATGGCGATTTCGGCGATCATGCAGACACCGAGAATGGCGCCCGAAAAGGCGATGTTGCGCTGGCCGCAGACATGCACGATGACGAGCGCCGCAAAGGACCAGACCCACCAGGGCAGCTCCACGATCGGCGCCATGGCACCAGCCATGAACAGACCGAAGAGGCCGTAGACGGCAATCTGGACTGCCGAATAGGTGACGAGCGCCATCAGCGCGCCGCCGACACCGGCCGGTTTGCCGATGCCATGGGTGATGTAGGTGTAGAAGGCACCGGCCCCGCCGACATGGCGGCTCATGGCGGAAAAGCCGACCGAGAACAGCAGATAGAGGATGCCAGCGAGCACGAAGGCGCCGGGGACACCCGCACCATTGCCAAAGGCAAAGGCTGCCGGTGTTGCCCCGACCACGGCGGTCAGGGGTGCTGCGGCAGCGACGACGAAAAAGACGATATGGGCGAGGCCGACGGAATTCTTTGCCAGCCGGTCCGTGGGACCATCCGCACTGGATTGTAATGTCATGGGAACCCCTCTTGTGTTTGATTTTCATCAAGAGGGTAGGTGCGACAGTTTGGCCCCGATATTGCAGTTTATGCCAATGAATCGATAAACCGCGCCACGCGGCCGTTTCAGGATGGCGAAAATGGCAGTTGCATCGCAAATGAACAGGCCGATGCCCGCAATTGCATCGATCCGCGCCTCGGTGCTTGCCCCGCTCGTCGAACAAATCGACCGGCGCAGCGGCAAGACCGACCTTTTGCTTGCCTCACACGGCATCTTGCGCAGCCAGCTGGATGATCCCTATGCGATGATCCCGATGGCGCGTTATGTCGCGATCTTCGAGGAGGCGGCTCTGGTGACCGGCGAAGCCTCGCTCGGGGCCCGGCTCGGCACGCTGTTCAAGCCAAGCGACATCGGTCCGATCGGCGTGCTGTTCTCGATTTCGGGCACGATCCGCGCCGGCTTCGAGCGGCTGGCGAAATACGTCAACACGGTGCAGAGCGCGACGAGTTCAGGCGTCTTCGAAGAGGACGGCAATCTGGTCTGGAGCTACCGGCTGGAAGATCCGAAGATGTGGCCAAGACGGCAGGACAGCGAATTCTCCGTCGTCGCCTCCTGCCAGCTGGTGCGCTCGTGTTTTGCCAGGAGCTGGAAGCCGCTCGAGGTGCATTTCGAGCATATTGCGCCGCGCGACCGCTCGGTGCTGGAACGGATCTTCCGTTGCCCCCTGAAGTTCGGCGAATCCGCCAATCGCATCATCGTCGACGGTCGCGATGCCGCCCGCCTCTACCGCCAGGAAGATCCGGCCCTGTCTGCCGTGCTCGAACGGCATGTGGCGGAACTGGTCGGCAAGAGCATGGTCCCCGACAGCATCAGCGAACGGGTGCGCGGCCTGATCGGCATCTATCTCGGTCACAAGCCGATCACGCTGCCCTCGATCGCCGCGGAGCTCAGGATCTCGGTCCGCACCCTGCAGCGTCGCCTTGCCGAAGAGGGGACGTCCTTACGCCACCTGGTGCGCGAAACCCGCGAGGTGATCGCCACCACGCAGCTTGAGGCGCATGTCCAGAAGGCGCGCATCGCCGAGGTTCTCGGCTATGCAGATTCGACCGTCTTGTGGCGGGCACGGCGCGGCTGGGAACGACACGGGCCTTGACTCCCGGCGCTGGACCGCCTGACGTCACCAAGGACGCCCAACGTCGGGTGCGGATGCCCGCTTGCTTGCCAAAGCCACGCCACGTGCCTAATCTCGCCACCTGTGACAGGTGATGGGCGCCGGCTCTCAACCGCGAGCGCGGTGGCACGCGAAAGGCACGGATCGTGAGCAAAGCAGAGGCTGGCTGACCATGCTGTCGGCAATCATCAGAGTGTTCTTCGGCAAGCTTTCCCTTTCGGGCCTTGTTCTCGCAATCGCCTTCTTCTGTGCGTCGCTGACGCCAAGCCTCATGCTGCGCGACGCTGTGGTGCAGGGCGCGCTTTCCGGCGTTGCGGCGGCCGTCGGTTACCTGATCGGCGTGTCCCTCTCCTGGCTCTGGTCCTTTCTCGAACTTCCGACACCAGGCCTGCAGCGTCGTCATGCGCTGTTCGCGGTGACCGCCATCGGCGTTGCCGCGATGGCAGTCGCGCTCTGGCGGGCAGCCGTCTGGCAGAATTCGACACGGGCGCTCTGGCAGATGGAACCGCTTGCCAGCGTGCATCCGTTCCAAGTTGTTCTGGTCGCCGTCGTCCTTTGCATGGCCCTGATCTGGATCGGACGACTGTTCCAGATGTTGTTCAGGAGGCTGTCAACGCGCATGGCCATCCTCCTCCCGACCCGCTTCGCCACCCTTGTCGGCTTCGCCATCACGGCCTTGATCTTCTGGTCGATCGGGGAAAACATCGTTTTGCAAGGCGCCCTCAGGCTGGCCGACTCGACGTTCCAGAAGCTGGACGACCTGATAGAAGACAAGGTGACCGCTCCGACCTCTTCCTCCAAGACGGGAGGGCCGAATTCGCGCCTCGCCTGGCATGGTCTGGGCCGTCAGGGGCGGCAATATGTCACCTCGGGGCCAACGCGCTCGGATATCGAACGCATCTGGGGCAAGCCTGCGCTGGAGCCGATCCGGGTCTATGCGGGCCTCAACAACGCAGAGGACATCCAGAGCCGTGCCGCGCTCGCGCTTGAGGAACTCATCCGCCAGGGCGGTTTCGAACGCTCGACCCTCGTTATCATGACACCCACCGGAACCGGCTGGATCGATCCGGCTGCAGGAGATACCCTCGACATCCTGCTGCGTGGCGACGTCGCGAGTGTGGCGTTGCAGTATTCCTACCTGACCAGCTGGCTCTCGCTTTTGGTCGAACCGGAATATGGTTCCGAGTCGGCGAAAGCCCTGTTTCGTGCGGTCTATCGTCACTGGAAACAATTGCCCGCCGACAAGCGTCCCAGGCTGGTCCTTTATGGCTTGAGTCTCGGGGCGCTGAACTCGCAGACCTCGGTCGATCTCCTGGAAATCGTGGCCGATCCCTTCTACGGTGCGCTCTGGGTCGGCCCACCTTTCCAGAGCCGGATGTGGAACGAGTTGACCGCGGATCGGGAAGCCGGTTCGCCCGCTTGGCTACCGCGCTATGGAGACGGGTCGATCGTGCGCTTCACCAACCAGCAGACAGAACTCGCCATGCCGGCTGCCGCCTGGGGCCCGCTCCGGATCGTCTATCTGCAATATGCGAGCGATCCGGTGGTGTTCTTCGACGCCCGCTCCGCCTACCGCGCCCCGCAATGGCTGGCGGGCACCCGGGGACCGGACGTCTCCCCGGAACTCACCTGGTATCCCGTGCTCACCATGCTGCAACTGTTGTTCGACATGATGATCGCCACGACCAGCCCGATCGGCTATGGCCACGTCTATGCGCCACAACACCACGTCGACCCGTGGATCGCGGTCACCGGAGCCGAGATCGACGAGGCCGATGTGACACGGCTGAAGCGCTACTTCACCGAGGTTGCGAAGACCTATTGAAGGCGGCCCTCAGCCCCGACAGTCCATTGACGGTATCGGGACCTATTCCGGCGCGCCGGTTGCCGCGATCAACTTGACACACCCCAGTTCGCCAAGTTGAAGAGGCTGATCGGGCGCTTCTCAGAGCTTTCGCCTATTTCTGTGCCCGGATCGCCGACTCCAGCGTCGACATCCATCAGATCATCCTGCAGCGTCTGACCAAGTTCTGAAGGCCCGTTTCCGCACACGATGCAACGAATGCCACGGTCAGGCCGAGGCGGTTTCTTCCACTACACTATCTGTACTGGACGGCCAGAGGTTGCGGAGCGCATGATGGTCGCCTGGAGGCCAGGATGGCAAGCGACGGCTATAATCAGTTCTGTCCGGTGGCCAAGGCCTGCGAGGTGCTGGAGCCGCGCTGGACGCTGCTCCTCCTGTCGGAGATGTGGTCCGGCTCCACCCGCTTCAACGAGATCCGCCGTGGCGTTCCCGGCATGTCGCCGACCCTGATGTCGAAGCGGCTCCGGGAAATGGAGGAACACGGCCTCGTCCTGCGCGTCCGACATCCCACCTCGGGCGAGATCAATTATCGGACCACCGCGATCGCCGACGAGCTGGAACCGATCGTCCGGGCGCTCGGCCAATGGGCACATCGCAACATCGATGCGGATGTGACGCTGGAGAAGCTCGATGCGCGTCTGTTGATGTGGAACATGCGCCGCAAGATCAACCCCGCCTCCCTGCCGGCGTCGCGCCGCAGCGTCATCTGCTTCATATATCCGGAACTGCCGCGCGACGAGCAGAGCTACTGGCTCCTCTGCAAGCCGGGCAATCCCGTCGACCTCTGTTCCACCGATCCCGGACATGATGTCGATCTCTTCGTGACGGCGGATCTCAAGGCGCTCACATCAGCCTGGATCGGGTTTTCGAGCCTTCGCACCGAAATCGCCAGCAACAAGATCACGCTGGTCGGCGATCCCGCGATGGCGGCCAGCATCGGCGCGTGGATGGTGCGCAGCTCCTTTGCCACTGCGCCACTCTGACGGTCCATTTTCTGTACGGGCATTGCTACAGTTCCTACACTGGCTCCGAACACCTGCCATCGCGACACTCCCCTCTCCATCAGAAGGAGAGAGACCATGCAAAATGTTGCAACGACCGCCGCCACCGCCACCCCCGTCGCCTCGCTTCCCCTGCCCGATCTGGTCGCGCTGAAGGCCCGCCAGCAGGGCGCCTGGGCATCGGGTGATTATGCCGTCGTGGGCACGACGCTGCAGATCGTCGGCGAAACGCTGTGCGAGGCGCTCGATCTGCGGGCCGATGAGCGGGTGCTCGACGTCGCCGCCGGCAATGGCAATGCGACGCTTGCCGCCGCCCGCCGCTTTGCCGTGGTGACATCGACCGACTATGTACCGGCCCTCCTGGAGCGGGGCCGCGCCCGCGCAGGGGCGGAGGGCTTGAAGGTCGCCTTTCAAACTGCCGATGCCGAGGCGCTCCCCTTTGAGAAAGAAGCCTTCGATGTCGTCCTGTCCACCTTCGGCGTCATGTTCACGCCGAACCAGGATCAGGCCGCCCGGGAGCTGCTCAGGGTCTGCCGCCCGACTGGCCGCATCGGCATGGCCAACTGGACACCGGAAGGCTTCATCGGCCAGCTGTTCCGCATCATGGGCCAGCATCTGCCGCCACCGCCCGGCGCGTTGTCTCCGGCGCTGTGGGGAATAGAGACCCGGCTACATGCGCTGTTCTCACCCGCCGGCACCGTCACGACGCAGCAGAAGGTCTTTACCTTCCGCTATCGTTCGCCGGAGCACTGGCTGGAGGTGTTCCGCACCTGGTACGGACCGGTGCACAAGGCGTTTGCGGCCCTTCCGGAACTCGGTCAGGCAGCGCTCAGCCAGGATCTCCTGGCGCTCATCGCCCGCTTCAATCGGGCAAGCGATGGGACCATGGTCGTTCCGAGCGATTATCTCGAGGTCATCGTCACCAAGGCCTGAGAAAGGTTGGAGGCCCCGGCTGCAGGGCGGGGCCTCGATCTGAACGACAGAAAGTGGTCAGCCCTCCAGGCCCTTGAGCACATTGGCGACGTTGAGGCCGATTTCCGGCACGCCGTAGCCGCCCTCCATCAGGGTCAGCACCGGCACGCCGCTGGCGGCGATCAGTTCGCCCATCTTGATGTAGTCAGGGCTCCTGAGCTTGAAGAAGCTGATCGGGTCCTTCTCGAAGGTGTCGACACCGAGCGACACGACGATCGCTTCTGCGCCATAAGCCTTGATCTTCTTCAGACTGTCTTCGAGCGCGGCCGACCAGATCTCCCAGGGCGTGCCTGAGGGCATCGGGTAGTTGGCGTTCAGGCCTTCACCCTCACCTTCACCTGTTTCGTCGGCATAGCCGAGGAAGAAGGGGAAGGCGTCTTCCGGCTCGCCATGCAGCGAGGCGAAGAAGATGTCGCCGCGGCGATAGGTGATGTCCTGCGTGCCATTGCCATGGTGGAAGTCGACATCAAGGATCGCGACTTTCTTGGCGCCATGATCGATGAGGCGCTGGGCGGCAACGGCGGCGTTGTTGATGAAGCAATAGCCACCGAAGAGATCGATGCCGGCATGATGGCCGGGCGGGCGGCACAGCGAGAAGGCGAAGCGGTTGCCCTCGTTCAGCCAGTCGGCGCCCGACAGGGCGACATCCATCGAGGCGATCGCCGCCTCATAGGTGCCCTTGGAGATCGAGGTCTCGGCGGAATTGGTGTAGTAACCGACGGCGCCATCGATGTTCTTCGGCACGCGGCCTGTCTGACTGCGGCGGCAGGGGAAAGAGGTAGCGATTGCCTCGCCCTCGAAGCCATGCGCCTGCCAGCGGTCCCAGCAGGTGCGCAGGAATTCCAGATAGCCCGCGTCATGCACCTTGAGCGCCGTTTCGAGCCCGTGTTCGGCGGGTGCCCGGACATCTGTGAAGCCCGCTTCCTTGACGCCCGCCAGCACCCATTCAGCACGGAACGGCCCCTCGAAAGGCTTGACCAGCAGACCGCCATGCAACTCGGTCTTGGCGTCACGCAGCTTGTGCTTTTCGGAATAGAATACGCGCATCGTTTCGTTTTCCCTCTGGTTCTCTTGGAGGAAAAACTAGCCCCGCCGCAGGCTCAGCCACAAGTGCAAAGGGGGCGAATTTCCTGGTCATTCGACCAGAAAAATCGCCCCCTGCCCCTCGGCCCCCGCCGATCCCCGATGTCACTCGGTCAGATTGATCTGCTCGGTCTCGCCGCCGGTGCAGGTGTAGCAGCAGTTCTCGCAATTCTCGGCATTGTCAGGGCCGGTGCCCCAGTAGCTCTGCTTATCGCCGGAAATCCAGGCGCCGTAGCAGATCGTCTCGCCTTCCTCGCAGGAGAGCGGGATCTGCTTCGTCTCGCCGTCGTCGAGATAGAAGACCTGGTTATTGCCCGGCCAGACATGGTCGCGGTCCTGGCTGTAGAGTTCAACCTCAACGGCGTTCGGATGGTCATTGCGCATAACGAAGGTGACGTCTGCAGCCAGCGCTGGT